>JALYPE010000900.1 GCA_030856525.1 Pseudomonadota bacterium
AACGTGGCCAGCGCATAAACCCCCAGTGGAAAGATGAAGCCCCACCAGCCGAGGTTGAACGGAATGCCGGCACGCAGGTATCGCACGGTGATCAGCAGCGCGATCAGCATCCACCACAGCCCGAAACCCCAGAGCAAAATGCCGCCGATCAGCCCGAGGCCGGCAGCCATTTCGCCGATACCGGGCAGGCCGTTGGCGGCGAAGATGGCCGGCGCATCGGCGCCCAGCAGCAACATGCCGAGTGCGCCAGTGCCGATGGGGCCGAGCGCCAGCCAGCTGGAAGCGGCCATGTTGGCGGGCGGCAGTTTGTGCAGGGCCATGCGCAGCAACAGGATTGTCAGAATGCTGAAGGCCACGGGTAAGGAAAATGCCCAGAGTACGTAACTGGTTACCAGCATCAGAAATTGTGAATGGCTATCGGCGAGGTGCGGAGCGAGCAAGCCACCACTGGCGGCCGCTACTTCCGCTGCTACGACCGGCAACAGCCAGACCGCCGTCATCTGATCGATGCTGTGGTCCTGACGGGTGAACATCAGATACGGAATCAGCACGCCGCAGGCCAGCGACATTGCTACATCCAGCCACCACAGCGCTTCAGCGACCGCGATAACGCCCTCACCCCAGCGCGGCACACCGAACAGCAGAGCCCCGTTGATGAGGGTCGCCAGCCCCATCGGGATGGTGCCGAAAAACATCGAAACCGTTGAGTGGCCGAAGATCCGTCGCGCTTCGTCGAAGAACATTATCCAGCGTGCCGCGTAGAGCGCAGTGAATGTAGTGAATGTAGTGAACAACAGGATGTTGAATAGCCACATCGCTTCGGCCAAGGCGTGAACACCAGGATTGGCGAAGGGTAGTTGTGCAAGCGCCAGCGCCAGCACGCCGGTGCCCATGGTCGCGGCGAACCAGTTGGGAGTGAATTGGCGGATGACTTCGCGCGGGTGCTGAAGATGGCTGAAGGGTTTGAGAGCGCTGCGGGCACTGGGGCATGTCATGGTGAACTCCTGTCCTCTGGTGAGGTGGCGTTCATAGTGAGACAAAATTGAATATCTATATAACGGGTATTATCTCTATAAGTTATCTGGTTTGTAGATATAGGCGTACGACTGGCCTGCTTGAGTGCTTCGCGAGGAAGCTCGCGATGAAGATCGGCCACATTTCCTGCAACCCCTCCCACCGCTTTCGCCAGCAGGCTGGCTCCCACAGTTGACCCCGGCCGTACACAAAATGAAGGCACGCCTTCAATCCCCTGTGGGAGCGAGCCTGCTCGCGATGAGGCCGGCCCATACACCCGAAAACCCGGCGGAGTGACTGCCTGCGACACCCCGCCACGCCTCGACCTTGGTCGACACTGACGAACGCCGGCCGGCGTGCGAGACTGTCGTGCCGGGCGGGAGTCCCGGGTGTCTTTTGCCGGGAGTTTCCATGTCGCTGTCCAGCGGGCTGATCGCCGCCGTCGCCCTGGCCTATATGGCCATCATGTTCGCCATCGCCTTCTACGGCGATCGCCGCAGCACGCCGCTGCCGCCACGGGTGCGCGCTTGGGTTTACAGCCTGTCGCTGGCCGTCTATTGCACCAGCTGGACGTTCTTTGGCGCGGTTGGTCAGGCCGCTGAACAGCTCTGGTCGTTCCTGCCGATCTACCTCGGGCCGATCCTGCTGCTGGTCTTCGCGCCGTGGGTCCTGCAAAAAATGGTGATGATCAGCAAGCAGGAAAACATCACCTCGATTGCCGACTTCATTGCCGCCCGTTACGGCAAATCGCAATCGCTGGCCATTGTCGTCGCGTTGATCTGTCTGGTCGGCGTGTTGCCTTACATCGCGTTGCAACTCAAAGGCATCGTGCTGGGCGTGAACCTGTTGATCGGCGCCGGTGCCGACGCCATGGGCACGCGTGCCCAGGACACGGCACTGATCGTGTCGCTGGTGTTGGCGCTGTTCACCATCGTTTTCGGTACACGTAACCTCGACGCCACGGAACACCACCGAGGCATGGTGCTGGCGATTGCGTTCGAGTCACTGGTCAAGCTGTTCGCCTTTCTAGCGGTCGGCGCGTTCGTGACGTACGGGCTGTACGACGGTTTTGAAGACCTGTTCGACCAGGCCATGCTTGCTCCGCGTCTTGAAGAATACTGGAAGGAAACCATCAACTGGCCGTCGATGGTGGTGCAGACCGGGGTCGCGATGATGGCGATCATCTGCCTGCCGCGGCAGTTCCACGTCACCGTGGTGGAAAACATCGACCCGCAGGATCTGCGCCTGGCTAAATGGGTGTTCCCCGCCTACCTCGCCTTGGCCGCATTGTTTGTAGTCCCGATCGCCCTCGCCGGTCAGATGCTGCTGCCGAGCTCGGTGCTGCCAGACTCATTCGTTATCAGCCTGCCCTTGGCGCAAGCCCACCCTGCGCTGGCGATGCTGGCATTTATCGGCGGTGCGTCGGCGGCGACCGGCATGGTCATCGTCGCGAGCGTGGCGCTGTCGACCATGGTGTCCAACGACATGCTGCTGCCGTGGCTGCTGCGCCGCAACAACGCCGAGCGGCCGTTCGAAGTGTTCCGCCAGTGGATGCTCTCGGTGCGCCGGGTCAGCATCGTGGTGATTTTGCTACTGGCGTATGTGAGCTATCGCCTGCTCGGCTCGACGGCCAGCCTGGCGACCATCGGCCAGATCGCTTTCGCCGCCGTCACCCAATTGGCCCCGGCCATGCTCGGCGCGCTGTACTGGAAACAGGCCAATCGTCGTGGTGTGTTTGCCGGCCTCGCCGCAGGGACCTTTCTGTGGTTTTACACGCTGGTGCTGCCGATTGCCGCCCACAGCCTGGGCTTGTCGTTAAACACTTTTCCAGGACTGGCGTGGTTGCACAGCAATCCGTTGAACCTGCCGATCACTCCCTTGACCCAAGGTGTAGTGCTGTCACTGGCCGGCAACTTCACCCTGTTCGCCTGGGTTTCGGTGCTGTCACGTACACGCGTTTCGGAGCACTGGCAGGCCGGACGTTTCATCGGTCAGGAAATCAGCGCGCGCCCCAGCGCCCGGTCGATGCTGGCGGTGCAAATCGACGATCTGTTGCAACTGGCGGCGCGATTTGTAGGTGAGGAACGTGCCCGCCAGAGCTTTATCCGCTTCGCCTATCGTCAAGGCAAAGGCTTCAACCCGAACCAGAACGCCGACAGTGAATGGATCGCCCACACCGAGCGTCTGCTCGCCGGTGTGCTCGGGGCTTCTTCGACCCGCGCCGTGGTAAAAGCGGCCATCGAAGGTCGGGAAATGCAGCTGGAGGATGTCGTCCGGATCGCCGACGAAGCCTCCGAAGTGCTGCAGTTCAACCGCGCGTTGCTGCAAGGCGCGATCGAGAACATCACCCAAGGCATTAGCGTGGTAGATCAATCGTTGCGGCTGGTGGCTTGGAACCGTCGTTATCTGGAGCTGTTCAACTATCCGGACGGCCTGATCAGCGTCGGTCGACCGATTGCCGACATCATTCGCCACAACGCCGAGCGCGGTTTGTGTGGCCCCGGCGAAGCGGAAGTGCATGTTGCTCGTCGTCTGCACTGGATGCGTCAGGGCCGCGCTCACACCTCTGAAAGACTTTTCCCCAACGGGCGTGTGATCGAGCTGATCGGCAACCCGATGCCGGGTGGTGGTTTCGTCATGAGTTTCACCGACATCACCGCCTTCCGCGAGGCGGAGCAGGCACTGACCGAGGCCAACGAAGGTCTGGAACGGCGGGTCACCGAGCGC
>JALYPE010000913.1 GCA_030856525.1 Pseudomonadota bacterium
CACTATGACTGCGAAATCCCTGCTGACGGCGTTGCTGCCCCTGGTCTCCGACCTGTCCCGCGAACTTCCCGAAAGCGAGCGCTACCGGCGTTTGCTGGAAGCGATGCGCGCCCTGCTCCCCTGCGATGCCGCCGCCCTGCTGCGCCTGGACGGTGAATGGCTGGTGCCGCTGGCCGTCGACGGGTTGAGCACCGACACCCTCGGCCGGCGCTTCAAGGTCAGCGAACATCCACGCTTCGAAATCCTCCTGAGCAGCCCGGACCCGACCCGGTTCGCCGCCGACAGCGACTTGCCCGATCCTTACGACGGCCTGGTCGAAGGGCTCGATGAACATCTGGAAGTCCACGATTGCCTGGGCTGCCCGCTGTTCATCGACGAACGCCCGTGGGGGTTGCTGACCCTCGACGCGCTCGATCCGCAGCGTCTCGAGCCCGTCGAACTGGACGCCTTGCAAGCCTTCGCCAGCCTCGCCGCCGCCACGGTCAATGCCGCCGAGCGTATCCAGCGACTGGCCAATCGCGCCGAACACGAACACCAGCGTGCCGAGGTCTATCGCCAGGCCAGCGGTCAGCAAACTCGCGAAATGATCGGCCAGAGCAAGGCGCACAAGCGGCTGGTTGAGGAAATCAATCTGGTCGGGGGCAGCGATCTCACCGTGCTCATCACCGGCGAGACCGGCGTTGGCAAAGAGCTGGTCGCTCAGGCCATCCACGCCGCTTCGTCGCGGGCCGACAAGCCGATCATCAGTCTCAACTGCGCCGCATTGCCAGACACCTTGGTGGAGAGCGAACTGTTCGGCCATGTGCGCGGCGCCTTCACCGGCGCGACCAGCGACCGTCGCGGCAAATTTGAACTGGCCGACGGTGGCACGCTGTTTCTCGATGAAGTCGGCGAACTGTCACTGACCGTGCAAGCGAAATTGCTCCGTGTGTTGCAAAGCGGCCAATTGCAGCGTTTGGGGTCAGACAAGGAGCATCAGGTCGATGTACGCCTCATCGCCGCGACCAACCGCGATCTGGCGGAAGAAGTGCGCAGCGGCCGTTACCGCGCCGATTTCTACCATCGGTTGAGCGTTTATCCGTTACTGGTGCCGGCGCTGCGCGATCGTGGTCGCGATGTGCTGTTGCTCAGCGGTTATTTTCTGGAGCAAAACCGCTCGCGCATGGGCCTCAACAGCTTGCGCCTGAGTGCAGATGCTCAGGCTGCGTTGCTGGCCTATGACTGGCCGGGCAACGTGCGGGAACTGGAGCACCTGATCGGTCGCAGCGCGTTGAAAGCCTTGGGCCACTGCAAGGAACGGCCGAAAATCCTCAGCCTGAGCGCAGCGGACCTCGACCTGCCCGGCGTCAACGTCGAAGTCATCCAGGAGCAACCGGCGGCGGCGCCCATGACGGTAGTGACGGGGGATTTACGCCAAGCCACGGACAATTATCAGCGCCAGTTGATCAGCGCCTGCCTGGAACGCCATCAAAACAACTGGGCCAGCGCCGCCCGCGAACTGGGCCTCGACCGCGCCAACCTCGGACGCATGGCCAAACGCCTGGGCATGAAATAACCCCGATCCCTTGGAGCAGCTGCCGAAGGCTGCGTTGTGCTGCAGAGCAGTCGTCAATGGCTAAACTCAGTGCCTTGGACATTGCGCGTTGAGGGTCGGGCGAGGACTTCGTCCTCGAACGCAGCCTTCGACAGCTGCTACAGGGTTGTGCTTATCAAGGGGATCGGTGGGCTAACGCAGCCTTCGGCAGCTGCTACAGGGGTGTGCTCATCAAGGGGTCGATGGAATGTTGTTAAAGCCTGCCCCCATCAAGTCGATAACCCGGCATCGATAGCTTCTGGTGATCCTTGCGATCGCCCGCCACCTTTCTCCACAGAAGGTTTTTATGTCCTCCACCAAAGCCCGCGCAGATTCACTTTCGCTTCTGCTGTTTACCTTGCGCAGCGGCAAGCTGATGGCAATCAACCTGCTTAAAGTCAGCGAAATCATTCCTTGCCCACCGCTGACCAAACTGCCGGAGTCGCATCCACACGTCAAAGGCATCGCCACCCTGCGCGGCATGTCGCTGTCGGTGATCGACCTTAGCCGCGCCATCGGTGAGCGACCGCTGGAAGACCCGAATGGCGGCTGCCTGATCGTCACTGATGTCAGCCGCTCCAAACAGGGCCTGCACGTCCAGGCCGTGAGCAAGATTGTGCATTGCCTGACCACCGACATCCGCCCGCCGCCCTTCGGTTCCGGCGGCGTACGTTCGTACATCACCGGCGTGACGTCGGTAGACGGCACGTTGGTCCAGGTGCTGGATATCGAAAAAGTCATCCACGGCATCGCCCCGGCCCAGATCGAAACCGCCCCGCCCGAGCTGAGCATGGAAGACGCCGAAGTACTGGGCAATGCGCGGATTCTGGTGGTTGACGACAGTCAGGTCGCGCTGCAGCAGTCGGTGCACACCCTGCGTAATCTCGGGCTGCAATGTCACACCGCCCGTAGCGCGAGGGAGGCCATCGACTGCCTGCTGGACCTGCAAGGCACGGCGCAGCAGATCAATCTGATCGTCTCGGACATCGAAATGTCCGAGATGGATGGCTACGCTTTAACCCGGACCCTGCGCGAAACCCCCGACTTCGCGCACCTGTACGTGCTGCTGCACACCTCTCTGGACAGCGCGATGAACAGCGAGAAAGCCCGACTGGCCGGCGCAAACGGCGTGTTGACCAAGTTCTCTTCGCCGGAACTGACCAAGTGCCTGATCGAAGCGGCGAAGGCCGTCGCCGAACAGGGTCACTAATCAGTGGCCGACGATTTCTGTTTCCTGATGCGGCGCAACCTGATGGAGGTTTGCGCAGCGGTGGTGTGGCCGTCGTCCGTCGTTCTCAACGAATACCGTCCAGAGCTCGCGCAGGCCGTACATGGCCTGATGGATCTGGGATATCTGGACGGCGGTGGTCGCGTGCCCTCACTGGACGTCTGGCAGCAGAGGTTTGAAACAGATCCTGAATACGATCCTTCATTGTGTTTCATCGCCCTGGATGCTGAAGGCATCGTCGGCGTCTGTCAGTGCTGGACCAGCGCGTACATCAAAAATCTGGTGGTGCATCCCCGCGCACGAGGTCTGGGTGTTGGCCGCGCATTATTGCTGCACGCGTTCAGGGTTTTTCAGCAACGCCGCGAAGGATTTGTCGATTTGAAGGTGAAGGAAGACAACCTGCGGGCGCAGCGTTTGTATGAAAATGTCGGGATGTATGTGGTCCGGCGCGAGCCCGTTCCAGGCTGACAGGCCGCCATCGCGAGCACGCTTTGCTCCCACCCTGGATCAGACCAGTCTGTGGGCGCAAAGCTTGCTCGCGATGAGGCCGACACATTCAAACTAAAAGCCTCAGGCATACTCCAACTTTCGGCCAACCCAATGCCCAAGGATGCGTTAACCATGAAAGCTGCCACCCTGACCTTCCTCTGCCTCACCGCCCTCGCCAGCCAGGCCCACGCCTCCAGCCCCGACGCCTGGGCAGCGTTCGACAAAACCGTGCTCGCCAGTTGCACCAAGGCCAGCGGCCTGAAAGATGCGAAACCCGTGGGCAACGCAGCGCAGTTCGATGATCGGGTTGGCTACGTCGCCGTTCTGCTGCAAGGCCAATACCCGCAGAAACACATGAAAGGCCAGCAAGGCACCGAGCTGTGCCTCTACAACAAGAAGAGCAAAACCGCTTACGTCAACGAGTGGGATTCGATCCGTACGCCTGGCAAAACCCGCTGAGTGGCGCACAACTTGCTTCGAGGCAGTCTTTGGCGGTGACATTCTGTCGCCGTTTCTGACGCTGAGAGTCGACTGACCGCTCAATGAATACGACCTTTTCCTGCGTAGGCTGTGGCAAGTGCTGCAATGACCATCATGTGCCCCTGACCCTGGCGGAAGCGCGGATGTGGGCGGCTGACGGTGGTCAGGTGATCGTTCTGGTGGAGGCGTTCCTCGGCAACGGACTTGGCTTGCCGCTACTTCAGCGCGAGCACGCCGAACGCCGGTCGGCGTTGGTGTCCAGCGGCGAATCGAGTGTTCATGTCGCAATCACCTTTGCCGCTTTCAATGCCGGCCGCTGCCGGAATCTTGACGAAGAAAACCTCTGCCGGATTTACGAACGCCGGCCATTGGTGTGCCGGATCTATCCTATGGAAATCAATCCGCACATTCCCCTGAACACCGCCGTGAAGGAATGTCCGCCCGAGTCGTGGGAAAAAGGACCGGCTCTGATCATCGGTGGCGAGTTGGTCGATCAGGAACTTGCAGGGCTTATCCAGCGCTCGCGTCAGGCGGATCGCGATGACATCCGCAGCAAGGATGCGATCTGCGCGTTGCTGGGGATTCGTACGACAGCCCTGAAGGGCGACGGATTCACCGCATTCCTGCCGGACATGACCGCGTTCGCCATGGCCATCGAGCAGATTGCGCAACAACCGCTAGCAGGCTCCGGCAGTGAATGGTTGTTTCATGTATCAGGGGACGATATCGCCGGGCAGTTGCTGTCGGCGGGTGCACGAGTGACGACGGGCACTGCGCTCGACTACACGTTCATTTCGCTGCGGGCGGTTTGATCTGATGTGAGGGGTGTGCCGCCGGTCATGGTCTCATCGTGAGCAAGCCCGGCTCCCACTGTGGAACGCGTTCACAAAGAGCAAATGCGATCGACTGTGGGAGCCGAGCTTGCTCGCGATGAGGCCAGCGCAAACACTGAAATACCGGAACTCAGCGCTTACCCATCGAACGCCGCGTACCCGGCGGCGCCGCGCCCGGGGTTTTGGTGTGGCCGTTCCTGGCGCCGTTCTTGTACCAAGGCTGGCTGGCATTTTTCGCGGCAGCCAGGTCACCCGGCTTGAACGGGAACTTGAACGCCGGGATAGCGGCTTTGGTTTCGCTGTCTGCGCTGGAGTCGACGCTGTCTGGCAGGTCTGCCTGGTCGTCGCTCAAAGCGTCGGCAACCGGCGGTTGTGTCGGGGAAGTCATGGAAGCTCCGGGTGATGCACGTAGAGTCGGGCCCGGTCAGCGAGCCGCGAAAGGCGGCAGTATACCTCTCCAAACGCCACTGCATGGATCCTGATGCTCACCGAGCGCCAAACTGACAGCGCCGTCAGCTAGCCGTCACCTTGCCGACCGCCAAACAGGTTTATAAAGGAGGATATCCTGACCCTTCTCCGACCCACCAGACCGGCGCCTCAATCGCATGCGAATACAAAAAAGAACCGCCCTGATTGCCGGCCTGTTGATCGTGCTGGCTGCGTTGGGCATCTGGTACCTGAGCAAGCCTGCCACGGCTAAACTGGCGACCCCGACCGCTATCCCCGTGCGGGTGGTCAGCGTTGCCGAAAAAGACGTGCCCCGTTATGTCACCGGGATCGGCTCGGTTCTGTCACTGCACAGCGTGGTGGTGCGGCCGCAAATTGACGGCATCCTCACCAAAATCCTGGTCAAGGAAGGTCAATTGGTGAAAAAAGGCGACCTGCTCGCAACCATCGACGACCGCTCGATTCGCGCCAGCCTCGATCAGACTCGAGCGCAATTGGGCGAGAGCCAGGCGCAACTGCAAGTAGCGACGGTCAACCTCAAGCGCTACAAATTGTTAAGCGTCGATGACGGTGTGTCCAAGCAGACGTTTGACCAGCAACAGGCGTTGGTCAATCAACTCAAGGCCACCGCCCAGGGCAATCAGGCCTCGATTGACGCCGCTCAGGTGCAGCTTTCCTACACGCAGATTCGCTCACCGGTGACCGGACGAGTCGGGATTCGCACGGTGGACGAAGGCAATTTCCTGCGCATGACCGATGCCCAGGGTCTTTTCACCGTAACCCAGATCGACCCGATCGCCGTGGAGTTCTCCCTGCCGCAACAGATGCTGCCGACCTTGCAAGGTTTGATCGGTGACCCGCAGCGGGCCCGGGTCAAGGCTTACATCGGCGCCGACACCGATGGCGAAACCGGCAACCTGCTTGGCGAGGGCCATTTGACTCTGATCGACAACCAGATCAGCGCCAACACCGGGACCATCCGCGCCAAGGCTGAATTCGATAACGCCGGGCAGAAACTCTGGCCTGGCTTGCTGGTGACGGTACAAATTCAGACAGCCTTGGAGAAAGACGCCCTGGTGGTGCCGCCTACCGTCGTACAACGAGGGCTTGATCAGCATTTCGTCTACCGGGTCAACGGCGACAAAGTCGAGATCGTCAACGTGCAGATGGTGTATCAGGGCGCCGACCAGAACATCGTCAAAGGCGTCAAACCAGGCGATGTACTGGTCAGTGATGGTCAGTCGCGGCTCAAACCAGGGTCGACGGTGCAGATTCTCACCGAGCCGCCGCAAGTGGTGCAGGCGGAGCCGAAGCCATGAAAGGCTACCGTTCGATTTCAGCCTGGTGCATCGATCATCCGGTGGCGACAATTCTGCTGACGTTCGCTTTGGTACTGCTGGGCGTGATTGCCTTTCCGAAGTTGCCGATCGCGCCGCTGCCAGAGGCGGAATTTCCGACCATCCAGGTGGCCGCGCAGTTGCCCGGTGCCAGCCCGGAAACCATGGCATCGTCAGTGGCCACTCCGCTGGAAGTGCAATTCAGCGCCATCCCCGGCGTGACGCAAATGACCTCAAGCAGCGCCTTGGGCTCGACCAACCTGACGCTGCAATTCACCCTCGACAAAAGCATCGACACCGCCGCGCAGGAAGTCCAGGCCGCGATCAACACCGCCGCCGGCAAACTGCCCAAGGACATGCCCAACCTGCCGACCTGGCGCAAGGTCAATCCGGCCGACAGCCCGGTGCTGATCCTCAGCATCAACTCCACCCTGATGCCCGGCCCCGAACTCAGCGATCTGGTGGAAACCCTGTTGTCCCGTCAGATCAGTCAGATCGACGGTGTAGGCCAGGTCAACATCACCGGTCAGCAACGTCCGGCCATCCGGGTACAGGCTTCGGCGGACAAACTCGCCGCTATCGGTTTGACCTTGGCGGACATTCGTCTGGCGCTGCAGCAGACCAGCCTTAACCTGGCCAAAGGTGCGTTGTACGGCGAGTCGAGCATTTCGACCCTCTCCACCAACGACCAATTGTTTCACCCGGAGGAGTACAGCGAGCTCATCGTTTCCTACAAGGACGGCGCCCCGGTGCACCTGCGCGATGTCGCCAAAGTCGTCAACGGTGCAGAAGACGCCTACGTGCAGGCCTGGGCAGGCGAACGACCTGGCGTGAATCTGGTGATATTCCGCCAGCCGGGCGCCAACATTGTCGAAACCGTCGACCGGGTACAGGCCGCGCTGCCGAC
>JALYPE010000010.1 GCA_030856525.1 Pseudomonadota bacterium
GTGTCAGGCAACAATGATGTCGACTGGCATACCGCTTTCGCGAGCAAGCCCGCTCCCACAGGGGCCTGCGTTGGAGCTCAGACCGCCATCGGCGCGGTCATCGGCGGGTGGTGTTCATAGCCTTCCAGCGAGAAATCACCCGGCTCTATCAGTTCCAGCCACTCGGGCTGATACACACCGGTCTTGGCGAACTCCGGCACGCGATCACTGATTACCAGCTTCGGCATCGGGAACGGTTCGCGCGTGAGTTGCTCGTTGAGCATGTCCAGATGGTTCTCGTAGACGTGCGCATCGCCGATGAAATAGGTGAACCAGCGCGGCGTGTAGCCGGTCAGGCGCCCGATCAGGCTCAGCAGCGCGGCGCCTTCAGTCAGGTTGAACGGCGTACCCAGGCCCAGATCGTTGGAGCGGATATAGAGCGTCAGAGAGATCTCTTTGGTCTCGACATTCGGGTGGAACTGATACAGCAGATGACACGGCGGCAAAGCCATTTCATCGAGCTGCGCCACGTTCCAGCCGTGGAACAAAATACGGCGACTGCCCGGGTCCTTGATGATGGTGTCGATGCACTGGCGAATCTGATCGATCGCTTTGTACAGCACCACATAGCGCTGGCCGTTCTCTTCGCCTTCGGCAATCTGTCGATAGCCTTGGCTGAGGGTCTGCTCGATGGCGGCCGGATTGCTCAGCGGAATCTGCTTGTAAGCGGGCCATTTGCGCCACTGCACACCGTAGATTTCGCCGAGATCGTCTTCACCCTGACGGAACGGGTTGGCCAGCCACTGCGCGTTTTCGTTGGCGTTCTGGTCCCAGACCTTGCAGCCCAGCGCACGGAACTCGGCAGCGTTATTGACCCCGCGCAGAAAACCGCACATTTCGCCGATGGCCGATTTGAAGGCCATCTTGCGCGTGGTGATTGCCGGGAAACCTTCCTTCAGGTCGTAGCGCAGCATCGCACCTGGAAAACTGATGGTGTTGATGCCGGTGCGATTGGCCTGTTTGGTGCCGTTCTTGATGACGTGGGCGACCAGTTCGAGATATTGCTTCATGAATTACCTGTGTCCTTGAACCCGGGACCGTCGCCCCGGGCTCCAATTTATACGGCCGCTGCTGGCGCTGCCGGAGCGCGGTGATACGCCAGCCAGATCAGGAAGAGCCCGCCGAGGATCATCGGCACGCAGAGCACCTGACCCATCGTCAGCCAGTTCCACGCCAGATAACCGAGCTGCGCGTCGGGAACGCGAACGAATTCGACGATGAAACGGAAGATCCCGTAAAACAGCGCGAACATCCCGGAGACCGCCATGGTTGGCCGCGGCTTGCGCGAAAATATCCACAAGATTGCAAACAGCGCCACGCCTTCCAGCGCGAATTGATAGAGCTGCGACGGGTGACGCGCCAGTTGTGCCGGATCGGTCGGGAACACCATCGCCCAAGGTACGTCGGTGGCTTTGCCCCACAACTCGGCGTTGATGAAATTGCCGATGCGTCCGGCGCCCAGACCGATCGGCACCATCGGTGCAACGAAGTCCATCAGCTGGAAAAACGACTTGCCGTTCTTCTTGCCGAACCACAATGCCGCGAGCATCACGCCGATAAACCCGCCGTGGAACGACATGCCGCCCTTCCACACTTCGAAAATCAGCGTCGGGTTGGCCAGGTATGCGCTCAGGTCGTAAAACAGTACGTAACCCAGACGACCGCCGACGATCACGCCCATCGACATCCAGAACACCATGTCGGAGAGCTTTTCCTTGCTCCAGGTCGGGTCGAAACGGTTGAGCCGGCGCGACGCCAGCAGCCACGCACCGCCGATGCCGATCAGGTACATCAATCCGTACCAGTGGATTTTCAGCGGACCGATGGCCAGGGCCACCGGGTCGATCTGCGGGTAAGGCAGCATTGCGACTCCTCGTTAGAGTTGAAACCTAAAAAATGCCCGGGCGACGCTGTCACGCCAGGATTAAGCCAGTATTGCGCTGCGCGTCAGAGCACAAAGCTCAGGCCGACGCAGAACAGCAAAGCCGCGAACAATCTTTTCAGCAGGCGCGGCGACAAACGATGGGCCAGTCGTGCACCAAAGCGGGCGAAGATCATGCTGGTCAGGGCAATCCCCAGCAGCGCCGGCAGGTAAATAAAACCGAGACTATGGGCCGGCAACAGCGGATCGTGCCACCCCAGAATCATGAAACTTAATGCACTGGCCAGCGCAATCGGCAAACCGCAGGCCGAAGAGGTCGCCACCGCTTGCTGCATCGGCACGCTGCGCCACGTCAGGAACGGCACGGTCAACGAGCCGCCGCCGATGCCGAAAATCGCTGAAGCCCAGCCAATCACTGTGCCGGCCACCGTCAGCCCGACCTTACCGGGCACTGTCCGGCTGGCCTTGGGTTTGAAGTCCAGCGCGAGCTGAACCGCGATGATCAGCGCAAACACACCGATGATTTTCTGCAGATTCGGGCCGGAAATCGCTTCAGCGGTCAGCGCCCCAAAACCGGCACCGATCAAGATGCCAACGGTCATCCAGGCAAAGATCGGCCAACGCACGGCACCGCGGCGCTGATGCTCGCGCACGGCGTTGATCGAGGTGAAGATGATCGTCGCCAGGGAGGTGCCGACCGCCAGATGGGTCAGGATCGAGGGATCGAAGCCCTGCAAGGTGAAACTGAACACCAGCACCGGGACAATGATGATCCCGCCGCCCACGCCAAACAGGCCGGCCAGCACGCCCGCGCAGGCACCGAGCGCCAGATAGAGCAGAAATTCCATGACTGTCCTGATCCGCATCGCAAAATAGCCACGCATGTTAACGGATGCTTGACCCGAGGCCCACTGCGGATGGCGATGGATCGATCAGCGTCGACTGCGTAGAGTGAGCAAAAAACACACAAGGACCGCCTTATGTGCCTGATTGTTTTCGCCTGGCGACCGGGTCACGCGCAACCGCTGATCGTGGCCGCCAACCGCGACGAATTCTACGCCCGGCCCAGTTTGCCGCTGGCGCAATGGCCAGAAGCGCCGCAGGTTCACGCCGGCCGCGACCTCGAAGCCGGCGGCACCTGGCTGGGTGTCGGCGCCAACGGGCGTTTCGCCGCGCTGACCAATATCCGCGACCCCCATCAGCCGCCCGCGCGTAAATCGCGCGGCGATCTGGTGGCGCGATTTTTAAGTGGTGAAATTCCGATTGATGACTACTTGAGCGACGTTGTCGGACGTTCGCTGGAATATGCCGGGTTTAACCTGTTGATCGGTAATGCTCATGAACTGTGGCATTTCAACGCGCACAAAACCGAAGCGGTGATGGTGCCGCCAGGTGTATATGGGCTGTCGAACGCCGGGCTGGATACACCGTGGCCGAAACTGCTGAAAGCGCGCGCGGCGTTGGAGCAACTGCTGGACGATCCGCAGCCTGAGGCGTTACTGGCGCTGTTGAATGATCCGCAGCCCGCGCCGTTTGCCGAATT
>JALYPE010000033.1 GCA_030856525.1 Pseudomonadota bacterium
TCGCTCGGCTGGACGCGCGGAGTCGGGGCGATATCCGGTTGTTCTGCCAAGGCTATGTCGGGCTGGCGCTGCGGGGGTGCAATCGGTGCCGGTTGAAGCGCTTCGACTGCGGGGGCCGACTTGACGATTTCTGCGGGCGCAGGGACTTGGGATGCAGCGGGTCTGGTGATGGTGGTCGCAACCGGCGGCGCCAGGTGTTGCTCGGTGGGCTCGGAGGATTCTACGATTGCGGGCGATGGCTCTGGAGCTCGCGCGACAATCGCTTCAATGGACGGCAAGGTGTTAGCGACGGTGGTCTGCTGCGCGGTTTCATCCGTTTCGCGACTGCCGAACAAGCGTTGCAGCAATCCCGGACGGTCAGGCTCTGCAGGGGACTCCGCCCGACTCAGCGCCTTGCCTTGCAGCCCGCTCAGTTCGCTGAGCAACAGCGGAATTTCGCGGGCGTGGCTGACGCGCTCGTCCAGCTGTTTGGCGAAACTCTTCAGGGGCCGGCTGACTTCGCGGGGCAGCGGCAATGCCTGCAACTGCGTGACCAGCGCAGACAGCGCAGCACTGGTCTGGCTGACGCGGGTTTCACGGCGTTGTTCGGAGTCGAGGACGGCTTTTTCCAGGCGAGGGAGCAGAGCGGCCAGGCCGGCGTCCATGTCATCGGTGCGGATAACGTCGCGCATTTCCTTCATGCATTGATCAACCGCGCGGTCCGTGCCCTCGGCCGCAAGGGTGCTGCGCACCAGCCCGCGACGCAACAAGTCGAGCCGGGCCTCCCAGCGTCGCTCAAGCTTTTCCTGTTGTTCGATGCTTTTGAGGTATTTCTCTTTCCAGCGCTGTGCTTCGTCGCTCATTCAAGGGATCCGCGATGGGCAGGACTCAACGCGGGCAATGCATCGGCCGTGAGCGAACCCGGCAGACGAATCTCTACCGCGACCGGCAGGTGATCGGAAATGGGGTGGGCCAGCACCTGGACCTTTTCAAGGGTCAGTGTCGGGCTCAACAAAATATGATCCAGGCAACGTTGCGGACGCCAGCTCGGAAAGGTGGCTTCCAGTTGCGGCGCGATCAGGCCGAGATCACGCAATGGCGAACTTTGCAGCAGATCACTGGCGTGAGTGTTCATGTCGCCCATCAACACCTGATGCTTGTAACCGCCAATCAGCTCGCGGATATACGCCAGCTGCATGCTGCGAGCACGTGCGCCAAGTGCGAGGTGCATCATGACCACCACCAGCGCTTCCGGGCCTTCGCCAAATCGCACCAGAATGGCTCCGCGACCTTTCGGCCCCGGCAGCGGATGATCTTCAATCGCCCACGGGCGCAGGCGGCTCAACACACCGTTGCTGTGCTGGCCGAGCCGGCCGAGATTGCGATTGAGTTGTTGATACCAGTAAGGGAAGGCGCCCAGTTGGGCCAGGTGCTCGACCTGATTGACGTAGCCTGAGCGCAGGCTGCCACCGTCAGCCTCCTGCAAGGCGACCAGATCGAAGTCGCCCAGCAGGTTGCCGATCTTTTGCAGATTGTCGGCACGCCCGATGTGCGGCAACAGATGCTGCCAGCCTCGGGTCAGGTAATGCCGATAGCGCTCGGTGCTGATGCCGACCTGGATGTTGAAGCTGAGCAAACGCAGACGGCTGTCTGCAGGCAGGCCCGTCGATTGCAGATGATGCTCGTTGACCCGCGGATCATGCAGACCAACGACGCGTTCATTTCTCCAGCGGCGCATGGCAGTCGCCGCGCTTAGTTGGCAGCAGCCTTGGTGGCCGCTCGTTCCTGGTCTACGAGTTTGTCGGCCAGTTGCAGGGCTTGCTCGGCGCCGCCGGCAGAGCCGATGTCAAAGCGATATTTGCCGTTGACGACCATCGTCGGTACGCCAGTGATTTCATATTTCTTGGCCAGCTCTTTAGCCTGTACGACTTTGCCCTTGATGGCGAAGGAGTTGAAAGTTGCAAGGAACTTGTCCTTGTCAACGCCTTGGGTGGCGAGGAACTCTGCCATTTCTTCAGGAGTGAGCAGTTTTTTGTGTTGTTTCTGGATGGCTTCAAACACGGCCGCATGAACTTTGTGTTCTACACCCATTGCTTCCAGGGTCAGGAACATCTGGCCGTGGGCATCCCATGGGCCGCCGAACATTGCCGGGATACGCACGAAATTCACGTCGGAAGGGAGCTTCTCGACCCATGGATTGATCACCGGCTCGAACGAGTAGCAATGCGGGCAGCCGTACCAGAACAGTTCCACGACTTCGATCTTGCCGGGCACTGCTACCTGAACCGGATTGGCCAGCTCAACATAAGGTGCGGCGGGTGCTTCGGCAGCCTGGGCGGTCATGCCGAACAGGCTGGCAGCGACGAGTGCGGCGCTGATGATCAGATTACGCATGCTTTACTCCTGGACAAATAGGGTCGCCTCGCGCGACCTGTTTTCAGACAGGTCATGGCGGGCTTGAGTTCTGTAGTGTAACGGCAGCGGCCACAAAAAAGGGCAGCCTGAGCCACCCTTTTTATACTTGCTGCGACGGATTAATCGAGCGTTAACATTGCAGGAGATGTACATCCCGCTTGACGCTCAGTCGCCAGTCTTAGTGCAGGCCCTGAATGTAGCTGGACACTGCGGCGATATCTTCGTCGCTCAGCTTTTTCGCAATGCTCTGCATCGGTTTGGTATCGCCGTCGTTATTGCGGCCGCCTTCTTCCTTGCGGAAATCAGTCAGTTGCTTGGCAATGTATTGGGCATGCTGGCCACCCAGGTGCGGGAAGCCTGCTGGTGCGTTGCCCTTGCCGTCTGGCGAGTGGCAGCCGGTGCAGGATGGCAGGCCCTTGGCCAGGTCACCGCCGCGGAACAATGCTTCACCGCGAGCCACGAGTTTCGGGTCGGCGGCGCCCACGCTGCCTTTCTGGCTGGCGAAGTAGGCAGACATATCAGCCAGGTCCTGATCGCTCAGGTTGGTCAGCAGGCCGGTCATTTCAAGTACGACGCGTTTGCCTGACTTGATGTCATGCAACTGCTTGTTCAGATAACGCTCGCCCTGGCCTGCCAGTTTCGGAAAGTTAGGCGCCATGCTGTTGCCATCCGGGCCATGACAGGCACCACATACTGCGGCTTTCGCCTGACCAGCAGTCGCATCACCTGCAGCATGGGCTACGCCCGAGATCCCCACGGTCAACAGCAGACTCACGATCAATTTGTTCATCAGCTAATCCAACTACGGCTAAGGGTTAAGGAGTTATGGACCGGGATCACTCGCTCATCCACTGGATGATGGCTTGGTAATCCTCGGCACTGCAGTCCATGCACAAACCACGCGGCGGCATCGCCTTGAAACCCTGGGTCACGTGTTGCACCAGCGTCTCCATACCTTTCGCCAGTCTCGGCGTCCAGGCTGCCTGATCGCCCTTTCTGGGCGCCAAGGGTAGTTGGCCGGAATGACAGGCACCACAAACACGGTTGTACACAGCTTCCGGATCCTGTGTAGCCTGAGCGCTGTAAAGCGGCATCAAGACACCGGCAGCTAGCAGCCATTTCGTCATAAAACGACCTTTTCAGGGTTGAGAGCGTTCTGCGTTCTAATGCGCAATCAAGGTCAATCGCTCTCGTGAACTTCATCCTACGCTGGGACAAAGCGCACACAAAATCTGCGGCATTATATACTGGCGTCACTGAAACGGAAACGACACCGCTTGCCGCGTCCATTCCCGGCGCCGCCCACATCGGAAATCCCATGCAACTCAAGAATCCCATCCTCGGCCTGTGCCAACAGTCCACCTTCATGCTCAGTGCCGCCAAAGTCGATCAATGCCCCGACGACGAAGGCTTTGAAGTGGCCTTCGCCGGCCGTTCCAACGCCGGTAAATCCAGCGCGTTGAACACCCTGACGCATGCCAGCCTGGCGCGGACCTCGAAAACTCCGGGTCGCACGCAACTCTTGAACTTCTTCAAGCTAGACGATGATCGTCGTCTGGTCGACCTGCCGGGTTACGGTTACGCGAAAGTGCCCATCCCGTTGAAGCTGCACTGGCAGCGTCACCTGGAAGCTTATCTGGGGGGTCGCGAGAGTTTGAAAGGGTTGATCCTGATGATGGACATTCGTCATCCAATGACCGATTTCGATCTGTTGATGCTCGATTGGGCGGTCGCCAGCGGCATGCCGATGCACATTCTGCTGACCAAAGCGGACAAGCTGACCTACGGCGCGGCGAAGAACGTCCTGCTCAAAGTCCAGGCAGAGATCCGCAAAGGTTGGGGCGATGCGATCAGCATTCAGCTGTTCTCGGCGCCAAAACGATTGGGCCTTGAAGACGCCTACACTGTACTGGCGGGCTGGATGGAACTGGCAGATAAAGGCGCGGAACCTGTCGCGCAGTAAATCGCAGGCAAAAAAAACCCCGGACTTCTTATGGGGAGGGGAAGATCCGGGGTCCAAGCTCCGAACCGCTAGGGCGGGGTCCGGATATCTGCCAACACTTAACACAACATAGGAGCATTGAACGGCTTCACCAGCCGCTCAGTTACTCTGAGTAAGCGTTCACAGGTTTAGTTCCGGAGCCTCAGAAACCTTTTGAAATAGCCCGAACGAATTCTGCACTATGCGCGTTCGGTACGGGCGAAGGTTGCTGCCGGTGTGCTGATGTATAGATCTTGCACCTGAATGTGGCGAGGGGATTTATCCCCGCTGGATTGCGAAGCGATCCCCAGAATGGGACTGCTTCGCAGTCCAACGGGGATAAATCCCCTCACCACAGTTCCCTTGCCGAGCTGTGCGCAAGATATAGAGCCTACAAAAGCGCGATCAGTGGGCTTCGTCCCAGTTGTTCCCCACGCCCACTTCGACCAGCAGCGGCACATCAAGCTTCGCTGCCTGGCTCATGTGCAGGCGAATTTCCTCGCGAACCTTTTCGACCAGGTCTTCCCGCACCTCGAGCACCAATTCATCGTGCACCTGCAGGATGACTTTGGCGTCCAGACCGGACAGGGTCAGCCAGTTATCCACAGCCACCATGGCTTTCTTGATGATGTCCGCTGCGGTGCCTTGCATCGGCGCGTTGATCGCGGTGCGTTCTGCACCTTTGCGCAAGGCCGGGTTCTTCGCATTGATGTCCGGCAGGTACAGGCGACGGCCGAAGATGGTTTCAACGAAGCCCTGCTCGGCCGCTTGCGCGCGGGTGCGCTCCATATACTCCAGCACGCCGGGATAGCGAGCGAAGTAACGGTCGATATACGCTTGGGATTGCTTGCGATCCACACCGATCTGCTTGGCCAGACCAAAAGCGCTCATGCCGTAGATCAAACCGAAGTTGATCGCCTTGGCACTCCGGCGCTGATCAGTGCTGACATCCGCCAGCTCAACCCCGAACACTTCCGCTGCGGTGGCCCTGTGCACATCGAGGTCATTGCGGAAGGCGTGCAGCAAACCTTCATCCTTGGCCAGGTGCGCCATGATCCGCAGTTCGATCTGCGAATAGTCGGCGGCCAACAGTTTGTAGCCTTTCGGTGCGACGAACGCCTGACGAATCCGTCGGCCTTCGGCAGTACGGATCGGAATGTTCTGCAGGTTGGGATCGATCGACGACAAGCGTCCAGTGGCGGCGACGGCCTGTTGATAAGTCGTATGGATACGGCCGGTGCGGGTGTTGATCTGTTCAGGCAGGCGGTCGGTATAGGTGCTCTTGAGTTTACTCAGCGAGCGATACTGCATCAGCACTTTAGGCAGCGGGTAGTCCTGCTCGGCCAATTCGGCCAACACCGCTTCGGCCGTAGAAGCCTGGCCTTTGGCGGTTTTGCTGAGCACCGGCAAGCCAAGCTTTTCGTAGAGAATCACGCCCAACTGCTTTGGAGATCCGAGGTTGAACTCTTCGCCGGCAATGGCGAAAGCTTCACGCTCCAGCGCTACCAGTTTCTCGCCCAATTCGACGCTCTGAATACCCAGCAGGTTCGCATCGACGAGCGCACCCTGGCGTTCGATCCGCGCCAGCACCGGCATCAGTGGCATCTCGATCTCGTTCAGCACGTTGCCCAGGCTCGGCGTCGCCGCCAGTTTTTCCTGCAAGGCCAGGTGCAAGCGGAAGGTGACATCGGCATCTTCAGCCGCGTACGGACCGGCCAGCTCCAGCGAGATCTGGTCGAAACTCAGCTGTTTGACACCCTTGCCGGCAATGTCCTGAATATCGGTTTTGCTTTGCCCCAGGTACTTTAGCGCCAGGCTGTCCATATCGTGGCGGGTCGCGGTCGAATCAAGCACATAGGACTCAAGCATCGTGTCGTAGGCAATGCCCTGGACGAGAATCCCGTTGCCCTGATCACCACCGATCGCGCAGTTGGCGAGGATGTTGGTTTCGAACTTGGCATGCTGGCCGACTTTCAGCTTCTGCGGGTTTTCCAGCAGCGGCTTGAGGGCCCGCAGCACGCTGTCACGGTCCAGCTGATCCGGCACGCCCATGTAGGAATGGGTCAGCGGGATGTAGGCCGCTTCGTTGGCTGCGACGGAAAACGCCAGCCCCACCAATTGCGCGTGTTGCGCATCGATGCCGTTGGTTTCGGTGACGAGGGCGATCAGCGGCGCCTTGTCGAGCTTGTCCAGCCAGACGTCGAAGCGCGCTTGATCCAGGATGGTTTCGTATTGGGCTTCGACAGCGTCCGCCGGCTGTTCCTCGGCGACTTCGACAATCTCCTGACCCGAACGCTTGGCATCACGCTGGTTCTCGTCGGACCAACTCTTGAACTTCAGCAGGGCGTAAAGCTCGGCGAGTTTGTCGTGATCGGGCTGGCCCATCTGCAGGTCGTCGAGGCCGATATCCAGCGGCACGTCGATTTTGATCGTTGCCAGTTGGTAAGAGAGAAAGGCCATCTCGCGGTGCTCTTCGAGCTTGGCCGGCAAGGTTTTTGCGCCGCGGATCGGCAGCGTCGGCACGATGTCGAGCTGCGCGTAAAGCTCTTTCAGGCCACCGTTGACGCCCACCAGCAAGCCGGATGCAGTCTTCGGCCCGATGCCTGGCACGCCCGGGATGTTGTCGGAAGAATCGCCCATCAGTGCCAGATAATCGATGATCTGCTCGGGAGCGACGCCGAATTTCTCTTTCACGCCCTCTACGTTCAGCGCGCTACCGGTCATGGTATTGACCAAGGTAATGTGCCCGTCGACCAGTTGTGCCATGTCCTTGTCGCCGGTGGAGATCACCACCGGTCGGTCGGCCGCCGCGCTGCTGCGGGCCAGGGTGCCGATCACGTCATCGGCCTCGACGCCATCGACACACAGCAGCGGGAAGCCCAGGGCTTTCACGCTCTGGTGCAGCGGTTCGATCTGTACACGCATGTCGTCGGGCATGCTCGGCCGGTTGGCCTTGTATTGGGCGTACATGTCATCGCGAAACGTCCCGCCCTTGGCATCGAACACCACGGCGAACGGGCTGTCCGGATACTGCTTGCGCAGACTCTTGAGCATGTTCAACACGCCTTTGACCGCACCGGTGGGCAGGCCTCGGGATGTGGTCAGCGGTGGCAGCGCATGGAAGGCGCGATAGAGGTAAGAAGAACCGTCCACCAGGACGAGGGGGGCTTGGCTCATGAGCACGATCAACCTTTTCGGCGGGTCCGGCGCTAGAATAGCGGGACCATTGACGACAAAGGGACAAGGTTATCATGCGCACACTAAATCGCTTGCTGCTGGCTGGCTTGTTTGCAATCTCACCGCTGGCTGTCATGGCTGCCGATGATGCGCCGACATCCGAACCTGACGTCACGATCCGCACGGAAGGGGACAAGGTTATTCAGGAATACCGCCAAAACGGATTCCTGTATGCAATCAAGGTCACGCCGAAGGGCGCACCGCCGTATTTTCTGGTGCGTGCAGACGGTACCGATGCGAATTTCATCCGCTCGGATCAGCCGGATATGCTGATACCGTCGTGGAAGATTTTCGAGTGGAAATAGGTTCTTAATCTCAACCGGCGTTGGCTCAAGCAGCGGCGCCCGTACTGGCAGTTTAAACATGTCTGTGTTCACCCCGCTGGCTCGGCCCGAGCTGGAAACCTTTCTCGCCCCTTACGGGCTCGGCCGCCTGCTTGATTTCCAGGGCATTGCCGCCGGTAGCGAAAACACTAATTTCTTTATCAGCCTGGAGCAGGGCGAATTCGTTCTGACGCTGGTGGAGCGTGGTCCGGTTCAGGAAATGCCGTTCTTCATCGAGCTGCTTGACGTGCTGCACGGCGCCGACCTGCCAGTGCCTTATGCGTTGCGCACAATCGATGGCGTCGCCTTGCGTGAGCTCGCGGGCAAGCCTGCCCTGTTGCAGCCGCGTCTGGCCGGTAAACACATCAAGCAGGCCAACGCGCAGCATTGCGCTCAGGTAGGGGAGTTGCTGGGTCACCTGCATCTGGCGACGCGCGACAACATGATCAAGCGCAAAACCGATCGCGGTCTGGACTGGATGCAGGAAGAGGGCACGCAGCTGCTGTCGCATCTGAATGACGAGCAGCAAGGTCTGTTGCAGCGAGCGCTGGAAGAAATTGCGCAGCGGAAAACGAAAATTCTGGCATTGCCACGCGCCAACATTCACGCCGACCTTTTCCGCGACAACGCGATGTTTGAAGGCACGCACCTGACCGGTTTGATCGATTTCTATAATGCCTGCTCGGGTCCGATGTTGTACGACGTGGCCATCGCGTTGAACGATTGGTGTTCGGACGATGACGGCGTCATCGACGGGCCGCGGGCGAGGGCGTTGTTGGGGGCGTATGCAGCACTGCGTCCATTCACGGCGGCCGAGGCCGAGTTGTGGCCGACCATGCTGCGCGTGGCGTGTGTGCGATTCTGGTTGTCGCGCCTGATCGCTGCGGAGACTTTCGCCGGCCAGGACGTGTTGATTCATGACCCGCTGGAGTTTCAGCGGCGCCTGGCGCAGCGGCAGAAGGTCAGTACGCCGTTGCCTTTCGCCCTTTAAAAGCATCGCGGGCAAGCACGCTCCCACAGGTTTTGTGCCGTTCATTGGCGAACGACACAAACC
>JALYPE010000045.1 GCA_030856525.1 Pseudomonadota bacterium
CCGTTCAGCCCGCGTGAAGTGGCTGCGCGGGTTCGGGCGATTCTCAAACGCACGGCGCCGCGAGCAGTGGCCGACGTTGGATCCGCGTTGTTTCGCATCGACAGCGAGCGGGTACAGATCAGTTATCGCGGTCAATGGCTGACCCTCACCCGCCACGAATTCCGTCTGCTGCAATGCTTGCTCGAACAACCCGAACGCGTCTTCAGCCGCGAGCAACTGCTTGATGCACTGGGCGTCGCTGCCGATGCCGGGTATGAACGCAGCATCGACAGTCACATTAAAAGCGTACGCGCCAAACTGCGGCTCGTGCACGCTGACGCCGAGCCAATCCAGACCCATCGCGGGCTCGGTTACAGCTTCAGCCCGGGCCACAGCTAATGGCGTTGGGCATCCGGATTTTTCTGGTCTATGTGCTCTTTATCGGCCTGACCGGGTACTTCGTGCTCAGTACCGTCATGGAAGAAATCCGCCCGGGCGTGCGCCAGTCCACCGAAGAAACCTTGGTCGATACCGCCAACCTGATGGCCGAAATCCTGCGTGACGATTTCAAGGCCGGCACCCTCAATCAGAATCGCTGGCCGCAATTGCTCAAGGCTTACGGTGAACGCCAGCCTCGGGCGACTATCTGGGGCTTGCCGAAAAAATCAGGTTAATCACCGCATCTACGTTACCGACGCCAAAGGCATTGTCGTGCTCGACTCCAGTGGTGTCGCGGTGGGTCAGGATTACTCGCGCTGGAACGACGTGCTGCTGACTTTGCGCGGCGAGTACGGCGCCCGTTCCAGCCGCAGTGACCCCGACGATGCCAGCTCCTCGGTCATGCACGTCGGGGCGCCGATTCGTGATAACGGGGAAATCATTGGCGTGGTCACTGTGGCCAAACCCAACAGTTCATTGCAGCCTTATGTCGATCGCACCGAACGGCGCTTGCTGGCTTACGGCGCCGGCCTGATTGGCCTCGGCCTGCTGTTCGGCGCGTTGTTGTCGTGGTGGTTGAGCGCAGCACTGCGACGGCTGACCGCTTATGCACAAGCGGTGAGCGGAGGGCGCAAAGTCGAGGTGCCGCACTATCGCGGCGGTGAGCTGGAGCAACTGGCAACGGCTGTCGAGCAGATGCGCACGCAGCTGGAAGGCAAGGCCTATGTCGAGCGTTACGTGCACACGCTGACCCATGAACTGAAGAGCCCGCTGGCGGCGATTCGCGGCGCGGCGGAATTGCTGCACAGTGAAATGCCGTTGGCGCAACGGCAGCGATTCGTCAGCAACATCGACAGCGAAAGCCGGCGAATGCAGCAGTTGATCGAACGTTTGCTAAATCTGGCTCAAGTAGAACAACGGCAGGGACTGGAGGAACGGACAGCTGTGCCATTGGCAGCGTTGGTCAGCGAATTGGTAGCTGCTCAGACGGCGCGAATCGAGGGCAAGCAATTGCGTGTCGAGCAAACCATCGCAACGGATCTGAAGGTCATTGGTGAGCCATTCCTGTTGCGCCAGGCACTGGGCAATCTGCTGGAAAATGCGCTCGATTTCACACCCGCTCGCGGCGTGCTGCACTTCAGTGCCGAGAGGGCGGGGGCGCAGATAGAAGTCAGATTGTTCAACGAGACAGACGCGATCCCCGAGTATGCCTTGCCACGTCTGACCGAACGATTCTACTCACTGCCGCGCCCGGACAGCGGGCGCAAGAGCACGGGGCTGGGACTCAATTTTGTCGGAGAAGTGGTGAAGCTGCATGGCGGCGATTTGCGCATCGCTAACGTCGAGGGCGGTGTGGAAGTCACGTTGCGCCTGGCTTGACACCAAATCGCCTTTCGCAAGCAGGCTCGGTCACACATGTATTCGCAGTGAGCGCAACTTATGTTCTCCACAGTCAAAAGTGGGAGTGAGCATGCTCGCGAAGACGGCGGCTCAGTCTCCACATAATCTCCACATTTGCCCCACATAAATTCCACACGACCAGCCGAGACTCTCCCCATCCAAACAGGGAGAGTCCCATGAACCGAAATCTGACCTTGAAACTCGGCGCCATCGCGCTGTTGATTGTGCTGTTGCTGATCCCGCTGATAATGATCAACGGGTTGATCAACGATCGCCAGCAACTGCGCGATGGTGTGCTCGAAGACATCGCCCGCAGCTCCAGCTACAGCCAGCAACTCAGCGGGCCACTGATGGTGGTGCCGTACCGCAAGGTGGTGCGCACCTGGAAGCTCAACGAAAAAACCAACCAGCGTTATCAGGAAGTTGGCGAGGAGCGCGGGCGTCTGTACTTCCTGCCGGAGCGTTTCGAACTTGATGGCCAGGTCCAGACCGAACTGCGCAAACGGGGCATTTACGAAGCGCGTCTTTTTCACGCCGACAACCGCATCAGCGGGCACTTCTCGGTTCCGGCTCAACTGGGCATCAAGGAGGATTTTGCCGATTACCAGTTCGATCAGCCGTTCCTCGCGGTGGGCATCAGCGACATACGCGGCATCGAAAATGCGCTGAAACTGGAACTCAACGATCAGCGACTGGACTTCCTCCCCGGCAGCCAGGTGGGCTGGTTAGGTGAAGGTGTGCACGTGACGTTGCCGGCGCTGAACGCGGCGCAGGCCACAGAGCTGACCTTCGGTTTTGACCTGCGCCTGCAGGGCACCGGCCAACTGCAAGTGCTGCCGGTGGGCAAAGCCAGCAAAGTCTCGCTGGCCGCCAACTGGCCGCACCCGAGCTTCATCGGCAACTACCTGCCTGTCCAGCGCGAGATCACCGATCAAAGCTTCACGGCCGAATGGCAGACCACGTTTTTCTCCACCAACCTGCAAGAAGCCTTGGTGCGCTGCGTGTCTAGCAACAACTGTGATGCGTTCAACGCTCGCAGCTTCGGCGTGAGCTTCATCGACCCGGTTGACCAGTATCTGAAAAGCGACCGCGCGATCAAATATGCGCTGCTGTTCATCGGCCTCACCTTCGCCGGGTTTTTTCTCTTCGAAGTCCTGAAAAGTCTGGCGGTGCACCCGGTGCAATACGCACTGGTGGGCGTGGCCCTGGCGTTTTTCTACCTCTTGTTGTTGTCACTCTCCGAACACCTTGGATTCGCCTTGGCGTATCTGTTGTCGGCAAGTGGTTGCGTGTTGTTGATCGGTTTTTACGTCTGCCACGTTTTGCGCAGCGTGCGTCACGGTTTATGTTTCTCGGCAGGATTGGCAGCGCTGTATGGCTTGCTCTATGGCTTGTTGAGTGCCGAGGATTACGCGTTGCTGATGGGCTCGTTGCTGCTGTTCGGCTTGCTGGGTGTATTCATGGTGCTGACGCGCAAACTGGACTGGTACGGGATCGGACAGAAACCGGCCAAGCCACTGGAGTTTGATCTCGGGGTGGTGAAATGAGCCGGTCGGTTGGATTGCGTGAGGATCAGCGGGTGGGGCAGATGTTGGCGACGCAGATTCATGGCTTGTTTTCGGTCGATCGAGTGAAGCGCCCGCGCGAGGTGGCTGGCGCCCACACCGGATCATCTGCATCACCGCGAAACCCATGGGAGCGAGCCTGCTCCGGGCGGCATTCTGACGACAGGTCAGTCCCGTCTGCGCCGCTCTATACCTTCGGCATCGTCGCCAGCATCGAAGGCCGCTGACTGACCTCGAAGTACCACCCAGCCAATTGCGGATTCACCTCACGCCATTGCAGATCCGGATGGCGCAAATCGAGGTAGCCCAATGCACACGCGACGCTGATCGCGGCGACGTCGAAATGGCTGGTCAGCTCGGCGATCGCGTCTTTTTCGAGCAACGCCAAGGCCCGGCGGATTTTGTCGCGTTGGCCGTCGAGCCATTCGTCCCAGTGTTTTTCCGGCGCGCGCAGGGCCACTTCGTAACGAACCAGCACCGCCGAGTCCATGATCCCATCGGCCAGGGAGGCCAGGGTCAGGCGGCGCCAGCGCGCAGACCCTTCACGCGGGATCAGCGGATTGCCCACGTGTTGATGATCGAGGTAATCGAGGATCACCCGGCTGTCGTGGATGACGTTGCCATCGGCCAGGCGCAGCGCAGGGATTTTGCTCAGCGGGTTGTCGTCGACGAGGGTCGAGTCTGGATTGACCGGAGTGAGCACGCAGTCTTGCAGTGCAACCCGGTCTTGCTGACCGGTTTCATGCAGCAACACCATGACCTTGCGGACGAAGGGCGAGAGCGGGTTGTGGTAGAGGGTCATGCTGGCGGTGGACATGGCGGCGTCTCGGTCGGTGGCAGTAACGGCAGCATAGCGCGGGAAGGCAGTCTGTAGGAGCGAGCTTGCTCGCGATGGAGGTGAACGATGACGCGTAAAACCAGATGCCCAGCGGTGTCCTTTGGTTTTTCGCGAGCAAGCTCGCTCCTACAAGGTGAGGGGATCAGCGGCGTTGCAGCAGGCCGCGCAGGCCGAGCACGGCGGGGAGGCCCAAGCCCAGCCAGCTTAGTGCGTCCCATGCACCGTCGCCCAGCAATGCGGCGAACAACCCCGCAGCGCTGAGCACACCAATGACTATCGGCGCGGTAAATACTTTCCAGAAGCTCGACTGCCGCGGCTTCATGCTTGCGCCTCGGCGTGTTCCAGCACCGGTTTAGCCGCGCGGCGTCTGACCACCCACAGATACACCCCGCTGGCGAGCACGATGATGGTCAGCACGTCCATTGCCGCCCAGAGGATCTTCATCGGCATGCCGCCGTAATCACCGAAGTGCAGCGGCTGGGACATGCCCATGGCGTCCATGTACCACGGTCGTTCGGCCACGGCGGTGACCTGCAAGGTGCTTGCGTCGATCAGCACCGGCGTCAGCAGATGCGATGTCAAATGGGTACTGCCTTTCATGAACACGGCGTAATGGTGCTCGCTGGAAAAGCGAGTGCCGGGGAATGCGATGAAGTCCGGTTGCATGCCGGGTGCGACTTCTTTGGCGATGTCGAGCAAACGCGTCGGCGGCGCCAGTTGTGTCAGCGGCGGCGCATCGCGGTAAGGCGCGACCATCGCGCTGAGGCTGTCGTTGCGCCAGGCGGCGATCAGCAGGTCGGTGCAGGCACTGATCACGCCGGTCACCCCGACTACCAAAGCCCAGGTCAGTGTGACCACGCCGATCAAATTATGCAGGTCGAGCCAGCGCAGACGAGTGGATTTGTCCTGGCGCACGGTGGCGAATTTCAGGCGGCGCATGAACGGCAAATACAAAACCGTGCCTGACACAATCGCCACAACAAACAAAAGGCCCATGAACGCCAGCAGCAGCTTGCCCGGCAGGCCGGCGAACATGTCCACGTGCAGCCGCAGCATCAGCATCATGAAACCGCCGTTGGCCGACGGCATTTCCAGCGCCTCGCCAGTGCGAGCGTCGAGCATGAAGGTGTGGGATTCGTTGGGATGAGTGCCAGCCGTCGGGGCCATGATCGCGATGGCACCGTTGGGCTCATCCTTCTCGAAACCGAAATACTGCATGACGTCGCCGGGCCGATGTTTCTCGGCAGCCTGCACCAACTCCTGCAGATTCAAATGCGGCGTGTCGGCAGGCATTTCCTTCAGTTCGGCAGCATCCCCCAGCAAGTGATCGATCTCGTGATGAAAGATCAACGGCAGGCCGGTGAGCGCCAGCATCAGCAGGAACACGGTGCAGATCAGGCTGGTCCAGGTGTGAACAAAGGACCAGCGGCGGATGGTTTTGCTTTTCATGTTCGGGCCTTCGGAAATGCCGAAGCCGCCCGGTCAGGACGGCTTGGTCGTAGGGCGGTTCGGTTCAATCGGTTACCACTTGTAATTGACGCTGGCCATCACATTGCGACGGTCGCCGTAATAGCAGTAGAAACCGTCACAAGTAGACAGGTATTCCTTGTCGAACACATTGTTCGCATTGACAGCAACGCTGACGCCTTTAAGTGTGTTGTTCAGGCGGCCAAGGTCGTAATGAACGGCAGCGTCGTAAACCGTGTAAGAGTCTGTATGCCCGTCCGATTCATCGCGTACGAAGCCCATGCTGCCAATGGCGATGTTGTCGGTTTCGCCGATATAGCGCACACCGAAGCCGAGGCCGAAACCATCCAGTGCACCCGTGTGCCATGTGTAATCAGCCCAGACTGATGCCTGATTCTCCGGGGTCAGTGGCAATGGACGATTCTTGTCCAGCGCACTGGTGACTTTGGTCATTTTGGAATTGGCGTAGGTATAAGCAGCCGTCAATTTCAGGTTCTCATTGACGTTACCGGTCGCTTCCAGCTCGAAGCCACGCACCTTCGCTTCACCCAATGGGCGCGACACGCCGAAGCTATCACTGAGAACGATGTCCTTACGGGTCAGATCATATGCGGCGGCTGTGAACAGTATGTCGCTGCCCGGCGGCTGATACTTGAGACCCACTTCATACTGTTTACCTGTGCCTGGACGGAAGGCCTCACCGTTTGCTCCACCGGCTTCAGCCTGGAAAGATTCAGCATAGGAAACGTATGGCGTAAAGCCGGAATCGAAGACATAACTGAGGGCTGCGTTGCCGGTGAAGGCAGTGTCGTCACGCGTATCTTTGGCATCGTTCAGATTGTAGAAAGTCGTGTCAGTGTGCAGCCAGTCCTGGCGACCACCCAGCGTCAGACGCCAGTTATCGAGGGCCATCTGGTCCTGAACATAAAGGCCTGTGTCGTGGGTCTTTTGATTGTAATCATTGAACGCGGTATAGCTCACGTTACTGAAATCCTGGCCGAAGACAGGATTAATGATGTTACTGGTCGGCGCGTTACCGTAAAGCCATTTGTAGTTGGTGTTGACGCGCTGATGGTCCAGACCCAGCAATAGCGTGTGCTTGACTGGTCCGGTATCAAAATCAGCCTGGAAGTTGTTGTCGACAGCGAACTGGCTGATGTCTTCGTTGACCACGTTGGCACCACGAGCCACGGTACCGTCATCACTGACTGCGGCGGCAAACCCACCAGCAGTGATGCTTTGAAACGATAAATCGCTCTTGGTATAGCGCAGGTTCTGACGGAATTGCCACACGTCATTCATCTGGTGTGCAAACGCGTAACCCAAGGCGTAGTAGGTCTTGTCGTAGAACTCCCACTCTGGATCGCCGAGGTTCTTGTGGTATTTCACCTCGCCGGCAGGTGATGAAAGTTTGGTGCCCTGTAATGGCAGGAACTGACTGGTGGTGCTGGTATCGTCGCGGTTGAACTGGCTGAGGAAAGTCAGCTTGGTGTCGGGATCAATGTTCCACGTCAGGCTGGGAGCGATGTTGTAGCGCTTGTCTTCGGTATGATCGATGGTGGTGTTGCTGTCTCGCACCACCCCGCTGACCCGGTACAAAAAGCGCGCTTCATCATCTACCGGGCCGGTACTGTCAAAACTTATTTGCTTTCGTTGATAGCTGCCAACCTGCATTTGCACTTCGTTGCTGGCAGTTTCTTCCGGGCGGCGGCTGACCATATCGATCAAACCACCGGGAGGTGTCTGACCGTACACCGAAGACGCGGGACCTCGCAGCAATGCGACGCGCTCAAGATCCCAGGTTTCCATTTTCGGCATGGTGTACGCGCCCTTGGGTAGCGGCAAGCCATCCAGGAATTGGGTCGGTTCAAACCCGCGGACCTTGAGCCATTCGGCACGGCTATCACTGCCGTAGCTGCTGGCTACGACGCCGGGCATGTAGCGAACTGCGTCATCCAGGTTCTGAACTGACCGGTCTTGCATCTGCTCACGGGTCGCGACAGAAATCGAGCGCGGAGCTTCTGCCAGTGCGGTATCGGTTTTGGTCCCGGCAGCACTGCGCTTGGCCAGGTAACCGTCGACCGGGCCCCAGGCACTTTCGTACGCTTCCTGCCCGATCACCGCCGTCTCCGGCAGCGCCATCACGCCCTCCGGTACCGCCACCAGCGTGTAGGTGCCGGCGCTGCTCTGCTCCAGCTGCAAACCCGTGCCGCGCAAGGCGGCGCGCAGGGCGGCGGTTGCGTCGAACTGGCCGTGGACTGGCGCCGAAGTCTTGCCCGCCGCCAGCGAAGGGCTCAGCGACAATGCGATGCCGGCCTGGCTGGCGATCTGGTTCAGAGTGCTGGCCAGTGGCGCTGCGGGCAGGTTGTAGGCGCGCACGCTGGACGCTTGTTCGGCGGCCATCAGCAAACTGCTGGCCAGCGGGGCGCTAATGGCAATGGCGACTGCCAGCAGACTGGGGCGCAACAAGGTGTCTAGCGAACGGGACATACAGCGGCTCCTGAAAGGGAATATTTCTCAATTGCCTTGGTGCCGAACGAGAATCGAAAAGTGAGAGGGCTGGATGAAAATAATTCTGATTCAGTGTCGGCGGCAGGTTGAGTGCGATCCGTGTAGGAGCTGGCTTGCCAGCGAAAGATCTAAGAGCGGCGCTTTATTC
>JALYPE010000048.1 GCA_030856525.1 Pseudomonadota bacterium
ACATGGCACTGGGCGAGCGTCGTGCGAAAGCCGTTCAGCGCTACCTGGTACTGCAAGGTGTTTCCCCAGCTCAGCTGGAACTGGTTTCCTACGGCGAAGAGCGTCCAGTTGCTACCGGCAACGACGAGCAGTCCTGGGCTCAAAACCGTCGCGTCGAACTGCGTAAGTAATTCGCCATGCGAACGTGCCGTCGTGCTGTAACTGTTTTGGCCCTCAGCCTCGCACCGCTTGCGGTATGGGCTGCGGTTCCTGTGGTCGACAACAATACCGGCTATAACAATAGCGGGAGTAGTTATCCGCCTGCGGGTTACGGTACGAACGGCGCCTATGCCGGGGGAGGGGTCTCGGCCCCTGTCTCGGCACAGGGCGAGCTGTTCAACCAACTGCAATCGATGCAGGAGCAGATCTCGCGCCAACAAGGCATCATCGAAGTTCTGCAAAACGATGTAGCGCGCATGAAGCAGGAAAGCCTGGAGCGATACCAGGATCTTGATCGGCGCATAGGATCCGGCGTAGCACCAGCCGCAACTCCTGATAATTCTTCAACCGGTGGTGATCCAAGTGCCGCCGCCGGTGCAGCAGCAGGCGCAGGAGCGGCTGCCGCTCAAGGGCCCGCAGCGGGTAGCGAACCGGCCGATCCGGCGAAGGAAAAACTGTATTACGATGCAGCCTTCGACTTGATCAAAGCCAAGGATTTCGACAAGGCCAGTCAGGCCTTCGCCGCTTTCCTGCGCAAATACCCGAACAGCCAGTACTCGGGTAATGCCCAGTACTGGTTGGGCGAAGTCAATCTGGCGAAAGGCGATCTGCAAGGTGCAGGTCAGGCGTTTGCCAAGGTTTCGCAGCTGTATCCCAAGCACAACAAAGTGCCAGACTCGCTGTACAAGCTGGCCGATGTAGAACGTCGCCTTGGTCATGCCGACAAGGTCAAAGGCATTCTGCAACAGGTGGTGTCGCAATACCCGGGCACTTCCGCTGCTCAGCTCGCCCAGCGCGATCTGCAGCGCATGTAAGGTTGCTTGACTGATTTCGAAGAAACCCGCGCTTGTCGCGGGTTTTTTCGTTAGAATTCACGCCCTTTTTCTGAAACACGCTTCCTGGAACCTGCGCATTGACGGGGTTTCTGGAAGTGCCTGACGGAGGCGGACAGCCTGTTTAGCTGTTACGCCCGTGGCGACTATGCAAGACACATTGAGAATCACCGAAGTTTTTTACTCGTTACAGGGTGAAACGCGAACGGCCGGGCTGCCCACTGTTTTTGTGCGCCTGACCGGTTGTCCCCTCCGCTGCCAATACTGTGACAGCGCCTACGCCTTCAGTGGCGGTACCGTACGCTCGCTCGACGACATCCTTGAGCAAGTGGCTGGTTTTCGTCCGCGCTACGTTTGCGTCACGGGCGGCGAGCCTTTGGCTCAGCCCAACGCCATTCCTTTGCTCAAGCAGCTGTGCGACGCCGGTTACGAAGTGTCACTGGAAACCAGTGGTGCTCTCGACATCTCGGCGGTAGATTCCCGGGTCAGTCGCGTGGTCGATCTGAAAACGCCGGGCTCGAAAGAAGCTCACCGCAATCGCTACGAGAACGTCGAACTGCTGACGCCGAACGATCAGGTGAAGTTTGTCATCTGCTCGCGGGAAGACTACGACTGGGCCGTTTCCAAGCTGATCCAGTACGGTCTCGACCGACGTGCCGGCGAGGTCCTGTTCTCGCCAAGTCACCATGACTTGAATGCGCGCGAACTGGCGGACTGGGTCGTCGCCGACAACTTGCCAGTGCGTTTGCAATTGCAGCTGCATAAATATCTTTGGAATGATGAGCCGGGGCGCTGATATGACTGAACAACTGAACACTGCTGAAAAACGCGCGGTCATCCTGCTGTCCGGTGGCCTCGATTCAGCTACCGTGGTGGCCATGGCCCGTGCCGAAGGCTACACCTGCTACACCATGAGCTTCGATTACGGTCAGCGTTCGCACGCCGAATTGCACGCCGCGGCGCGTGTTTCCCGTGACCTCGGTGCAGTTGAACACAAGGTGATCGGTCTTAACCTGGATGGCATGGGCGGCTCGGCACTGACGGATAGCAGCATCGACATTCCGGAAGAGCTGGGGCAGGGCATCCCGGTCACTTATGTGCCGGCCCGCAACACGGTATTCCTGTCACTGGCATTGGGCTGGGCAGAAGTGCTCGGCGCGCGTGACATCTTTATCGGTGTCAACGCCGTGGACTATTCCGGCTACCCGGATTGCCGACCTGAGTTTATCGAGTCCTTCGAGCGCATGGCCAACCTGGCAACCAAGGCTGGCGTTGAAGGCAATGGTTTCCGCATTCAGGCTCCGCTGCAGAACCTGAGCAAGGCGCAGATAGTCCAGGCGGGCGTGAAGCTGGGCGTCGATTACGGCCTCACCGTTTCCTGCTATCAGGCTGATGACAACGGCCGCGCGTGCGCTAAATGCGACAGCTGCAGACTGCGTGCCGAAGGCTTCGCTGCGGCTGGAATTACCGATCCAACGCCTTATTTCTGAATTATTTCAAATTAGGTGTTGAATAGTCCTTAGAAATCAGTATTATACGCGCCACCACACAGCGGGTCGTTAGCTCAGTTGGTAGAGCAGTTGGCTTTTAACCAATTGGTCGTAGGTTCGAATCCCACACGACCCACCATTTTTGTAGCAGTTTTAAAAGTCTGGAAGGCCCACGCAAGTGAGGATTTCCGGATTTTTTTTTGCCCGCGATTTGAGTTCGAACTGATCCAGAGTTGCTCAGCATCACGCAAGTCAGAATCATCTTTTGCATCCTCGGGATATTCTGTAGCCTTGCGCAGCCTCAACGTTGTCCGTGCCTGATGATACTCACTCTCCCGGCGGTACCCTGATGGGTCCGGAGCCGGGTGTATACTCGACTTTCGCGCGAATGCGCCTGCAGGTCTTGCGAACATGACGCAGATTTCCGAACGCCTTCTGGTTCAAGCCCACCTCGATGCCAAGCAGCCCAAGCCGCTGACCGCTGATGAAGAGGCTTATTACCGTGCTGCCATCGCCGCCGAGCTCAAAGCTCAGGACGCGGTGCTGGTTGCCCACTTTTATTGTGATCCGGTTATTCAGGCCCTGGCCGAAGAAACCGGTGGTTGTGTCTCTGATTCGCTGGAGATGGCCCGCTTTGGCAATGCCCACCCGGCTAAGACAGTTGTGGTCGCCGGCGTGAAATTCATGGGCGAGACGGCCAAAATCCTCAACCCCGAGAAACGCGTATTGATGCCGACCCTGGAAGCGACCTGTTCGCTGGACCTGGGTTGCCCGGTGGACGAGTTTTCGGCGTTCTGCGATCAGCATCCGGAACGTACCGTGGTGGTTTACGCCAACACCTCGGCGGCAGTCAAAGCCCGGGCGGACTGGGTGGTGACTTCAAGTTGCGCACTGGAAATCGTTGAAAGCCTGATGGACAACGGCGAAACGATTATCTGGGGGCCGGACAAGCATCTGGGCACCTACATCCAGCGCAAGACCGGCGCGGACATGTTGCTGTGGGACGGTGCCTGCATCGTTCACGAAGAATTCAAATCCAAGCAACTAGAGGACATGAAGGCGTTGTACCCGGATGCCGCCATCCTGGTGCACCCGGAATCGCCGACCTCGGTCATCGACCTGGCGGACGCTGTGGGTTCAACCAGTCAATTGATTGCTGCCGCACAGCGCCTGCCGAACAAGACGCTGATCGTTGCCACCGACCGCGGCATTTTCTACAAGATGCAGCAGTTGTGTCCGGACAAGGTGTTCATTGAAGCGCCCACGGCGGGTAACGGAGCGGCGTGCCGTAGCTGCGCGCATTGTCCGTGGATGGCGATGAATACGCTTGAGCGGACACTGAAGAGCTTGAAAGAGGGATCGAACGAGATCTTCGTGGATCCAGCTTTGATTCCGCAGGCGATCCGGCCTCTGAAGCGGATGCTGGACTTTACTCAGGCTGCGCGGATGAAGCTGGCCGGTAACGCTTAAGAACGCATGACATTGTGGGGGCTGGCAAGCCCGCTCCCGCAATGGCTTTAGGCGACGCTGGACTATTTGGTCTTCTTTGGAATACGCACAAGCTGCGTGTTGGAATACATGTCATGCCAGCTGCGGTTCTGTTTGTCGAAGGCCGACCAGAAGAACCCGAGCCCGACACACAGCAGCGAAGCGATCGACACCACAAATCGCAACAGCGCCTGCCACAGACTGATCGATGAGCCATCCGCATTCTGCACGCGAATCGACCACACCTGCATGCCCAGGGTCTGACCCGACCAGGTCCAGAACTTGGCAAAGAATCCGAACAGTACAAACAACAACACTGTAGACAGCAACGGGTCGCCGTCCAGCGCTCCCGCCTCGGTCAGTGCGCGCATTCTCTCTTCGCCGATGATCGCCATCTGAATCATTTTGTATACGCCGCTGGTGACGATCAGCAGGGCAGTGCACAACAGGAAGTCGTAGAACATCGCTGCCAGACGACGACCCAGGGTCGCGGAGGGAAACTCCCCCTGAGGTTGCAGCAGATGTTTCGACATGGCACGACTCTCGTTTATAGGGAACGCCATTTTACGGATTTACGCGCATAAAAAAGCCCCTGATGTCAGCATCAGGGGCTTTTTCGTTACAGAAAATTAAGCTTCTGCCTGAACCTCATCAGCCTGCATGCCTTTCTGGCCCTGCACTGCAACGAAGGTCACCTTCTGACCTTCTTTCAGGCTCTTGAAGCCGTTGCCCTGAATCGCGCGGAAATGCACGAACAGATCCGGCCCGCTTTCTGGAGTGATAAAACCAAAACCTTTCTCGTCGTTAAACCACTTGACGGTACCGCTCTGACGTTGGGACATTTCTTATTTCCTTCGACGCTAAATTAATGACAGTCTCCTTCTTATGAAAGAGTACTGGGGCTGGTTGCAGGAGAGTAAGAATACGTCGAACGGGATGTAGCTAACTTGTAGGCTACTGCCCAGGTCACGATTTCAAGCGACCCATGCAAACACAGTGAACAAACTCTACGCCAACTCCGAGAGAAAAAACAAGCCCCGTCAAGGGCCCGGTTTTGCTAGCGTTGCTGGCACTAGTCGATCCACTAGTGCCGCTTATTCGCGGGGGCTGTTCACCTGTTTTCGATCGTTATAAGCAAAGTTCGCAATCGAAACT
>JALYPE010000096.1 GCA_030856525.1 Pseudomonadota bacterium
CGAGCAGCGCCAATCCGCAAGGTCTTCTGCGGTGCGTGCGTAGTGCGCGTAAAACCAGTCCAGCGTTGGCGTTTCCAGCAAATAGCCTTCGGCAAAATCTCGATGGGATGCACGCTTTGTGGTCGCGTCCGTCACCGGGTACAGCAGTACCTGCGCTTTGGGTTTCAACGACAGTTCCGCAGGCTCACGCACGGCCATGATCGACAATACCGTGGCCAGTGTCGCACCCACACTGTCACCGGCCAGTGCCACCCGGTCTGCATCCAGCCCCCGCGCCGCGCCTTCGCGCACCAGCCAATTGCCGGCATCGCAGGCGTCCAGCACCGGCGTCGGGAAACGCCACTCCGGCGCCAGTCGATAATCCACGGTCAATAACGCAAACCCGCCCTGCAAGGCGAGCCGCCGGCACAGCGCATCATGGGAATCAAGGCTGCCCACCACATAGCCACCGCCATGGAAATACAACACAACCGGCTGCAAGCCGTCGACCGCTTGCCCATCGCGATACAGCCGCGCCGGCAGACTGTGGCCGTCCCGTGCGGTCAAGGTGAAGCTCTCGCAAACCAGGTTATCCAGCGGCACGTCCAGAAACCCGGAAGAAGCTTCAAAATCGATCCGCGCCTGTTGCGGCGACTGTTCATGCATCGCACGACTTTTGCCGGTCATCCGGCCGAATTCGGCGAGTTCTAGAAATGCTTCAAGTTCTGGCAAAACGGCCATGGACAAATCCTTCACAAAAATAGGTGCGTAAATACAAATTTTGAAGCGAAAAACCTATGGCCAAGGCATTGACCTGTGGTCAAGGCATCATTGACCTGTGGCCAAGGCATCATCGACCTGTGGCCAAGGCATCATCGACCTGTGGCGAGGGGATTTATCCCCGTTGGGGCGCGGAGCGGCCCTAAAAATGGGACTGCTGCGCAGTCCAACGGGGATAAATCCCCTCACCACAGAATCCCCTGGCCACAGAATCCCCTTGCCACAGAATCCCCTGGCCGCGGAATCCCCTCACCACACATCCCCCCCTACCACAGGTTATTCGTCTCGCCTTCCATGTCGCGTTTTCAAGCCATAGCCAAGCGTTGTTCCAGCAAGCCTTCCAGCTCATCAAGCAACTGATCACTGCGCAGCAGTTCGTAATGCCCGCCGGCCAACAGGCGATCAACACCATGGCTGCCAACCTGAGCCTCGAACACCCGGCGTTCGTCTTCGCGCCCGGCCACCCACCAGCGATGGGCCGAGGCGTGGATCGTTGGCAGTTGACGATGCGCCAGCGCCAGCTGCTTGAGGCGTGAGCCGGTGGCAAAGATCTGCGTTAGCTCCCCCGCGCCCAATGCGGCCTGCTCATTGGAACAGTGCAATGCAGCTTCGATGACGGCGGTGGAGCCCGCGCCTGCACTCAAGCCATCGGTTTTCATTGCGATCAACGCGTGAGCCTCATCAGCCGACAAACCGAGCACAAATTTCAGAAAATCGCTCAAGTCTTCGCGCCAGTCCCCCGCTTCCGCAGTGCCGGCCACGTAGCTGTCAACCAACCCGGCAAACGCCACGGTTTCACCCTGGTTTTCAAGCTCGTGAGCGACCAGTTGGGTCAGCGCACCACCCAACGACCAGCCCAGCAAGTAATACGGCCCCGTGGCTTGCTGAGCACGAATCCGTTGCGCATAGGCCTGGGCCATGGCCAGCAGCGACTCGTCCTGCCAGTGCGGGTCGAGCAGCATGCGGCATTGCACGCCGAACACCGTGCGCCGACCTTCCAGTCGCCGCGCCAGCGGCTCGTAGTCGAACACCGTGCCGAACCCGGCGTGCAGGCAAAACAGCGCCGGCACATCCGGGAGCCGTGCATTCAGCGCCAGCAGCGGATCCGGTGCAGACGTGGATTCGATGGCCTGATAGCCACTGAGCTCGGCAATGGATGGCTTCTGCATTAGATCGCGCAGCTTCAATTCAAAGCCCAGGCGGGGCTGGCTGCGCACACGCGAGATGACCTTCAGCACTTGCAACGAATCGCCCCCCAGTTCGAAGAAGTTGTCGTCGATGCCGACTTGCGGCACGCCGAGCACTTCTTGCCAGATAGCGGTCAGCGCCGTCTCCAAGCCGTTACGCGGCGCACGATAGCCACCGAGCGCCCATTCAGGCGTCGGCAGTGCGCGACGATCGAGCTTGCCGTTGGCTGATAGCGAGAATCGCTCCAGCACCAGGATCCGCGCCGGCACCATGTAATCCGGCAGTTGCGCTTGCAGTTCAGACTTCAAACGCCGATCCAGCCCGACCGCACCGGCCGCCACCACATAACCCACCAATTGCTTGCCGGTCGGCGTGTCGTGCACCACTACAGCGGCCTCCTGCACGCCAGCGCATTCACGCAGACGCGCTTCGATTTCGCCCGGTTCGATGCGGAAACCGCGGATCTTCACTTGCTGGTCGAGTCGCCCCAGGTAGTCGATCAACCCGCAATCGCGCTGGCGCACCTGGTCGCCGGTACGGTACATGCGGCCGCCTGCCGCGAACGGATCGGGGATAAAACGCTCGGCGCTCATGCCGGGACGCTGGTGATACCCGCGCGCCAGGCATTCGCCACCCAGGTACAACTCACCGCTGACACCAACCGGCAACGGATTGAGATCGGCATCCAGCACATACAAACCGCGGCCCGCCACACCGCGCCCGATCGGCGCATAGGCCGCGGCGCAGGTTTCGCTGGCTTCTGCACGCCACAGCAGCGGCGTGACCACGGTTTCGGTCGGGCCATAACCGTTGACCAGACGCTGCGGGCGCAAGGCCCGCTTGACCTGCTCGAAGCTGGCCGCCGGTACCGCATCGCCGCCAAAGCAATACACCTCAACCGCCGGCGGGTTGCCCAGGCGTTCGGCGACTTCGGCCATTTGTTGCAGGTACGCCGGTGGGAAGCAAGCCACGGTGACACCGTGATGCTCCATGACTTCGAGAGTTTGCTCAGGGGCCCACAGACTGTCATCGCGGATCACCAGGCTGCCACCGGCCAACATCACACTCAACCAACGCTCCTGGGCACCGTCGAAGGCGAACGACATGAAGTGCAGCTCACGGCTGCGCGGTGCCAGTTCGTACAGCTCGATGATGCCGCGGCAATGTTGGGCAATCGGTCCACGTGCCACAGCCACGCCTTTCGGTTGGCCGGTGGATCCGGAGGTGTAGATCAGGTACGCCAGGTGCCCCGGCAGAGGATGGGAAACGGGGCACGCAACGGTGTCGGCAACGCTCAATTGATCGAGCAACAGGCGTGGCGGGCTGTTTTCCAACTTCAGTCGATCACCCAGATCGCTGTCGCAGAGCAACAGGCTAGCCGCCGAATCGCTCAACATGTACGCCAGTCGCTCGGCCGGGTACGCCAGGTCCAAAGGCAAATACGCCGCCCCTGCCTTCAGCACCGCAAGGAACGCGACGATCGTGCGTTCGGAGCGCGGCAACGCCACCGCCACCAGACTCTCCGGGCCTATGCCGCAGTCGATCAATTGCTTCGCCAAACCATTGGCCTGCGCCTCAAGCTCGGCATAACTGACATCTCGATCTTCACAGATCAAGGCGACTTTTTTCGGTTGCGCTGCTACGTGTTGATTGAACGCGTGCAGCAAATCGGAGGTGTCATCAGATGCCTGCGGCAGGCTGAAACGCGCTTGCGGCAAGCCAATATTGCCGAGCAGGCACGAAGCGTCCTCCGGCAGCGCACGCAGCAACCCTTCCAGCTGCGCACGAATCCGCTCGACTTCAACGTCACTGAAGCGATCACGCAGGAAAAGGTATTCGACTTCCAGACCCTCCTCGTTGGCGCTGACCATCAAGTCCATCGGGAAATTGGTGACACCGCCACTGCCGACTTCGGCAAAGCGCAGTTCCCCTTCCGCGCCACCTTTCAAGGCTCGGTCCACCGGATGGTTTTCGAACACGATGATGCTGTCGAACAAGCCCTGGCCACCCTGCCCGGCCCAGCGCTGAATGTCCGATAGCGGCGTGTGCTCGAAGTCGCGGACCATCAGGTTGTAATCCTGCAACTGGCGCAACCATTCGCCCAGGGGTTGGTGCGGATCGAGTGTCTGAATGACCGGCAAGGTGTTGATGAACAGGCCGAGCATGTCCTGAGCACCCGCCAAACCGGTCGGACGCCCCGCCACCGTGGCACCGAACGCGACGCTGCGCTGGCCGCTGTGACGTTGCAGCAAGAGCAGCCATGCGCCTTGCACCAGCGTATTGAGTGTCACCCGCTGACGCTTGGCGAAGGTGTGCAGTTTGCGCGTCGCGTCGGCGTCGAGGTTGCTGTACATCACGCCGTGGCCGGAGCCTGTCGCACCGCCAGCCGTGGCCAGAATGGTCGGTTCTTCGAGCAATGCCAGGCGTTCACGCCAGAAGCCTTCCGCCTGCGCACCGTCCTGGCGTTGAAGCCACGCGATGTAGTCAGCGTAGCGACCGGTCAGGGTCGGCAGGCTGTCGTTGTGGTACAGACGCAGCATGTCGCCGAGCAGACGCGAAGCGCTCCAGCCGTCCAGCAACAGGTGATGGTAAATCCAGATCATCTGATAACGGTCATCGCCCAGACGCACCAGGATGAAACGCATCAAAGGCGGGCAGCTCAGGTCGAACCCCTTGGCCTGTTCTGCCGCCGCCAACTCGTCCAGCGCCTGTTCGGTATCGCAGCGTTCACGCCAGTCGAGTTCTTCGATCGGCAAATCAACGTCAGCGAACACCGCTTGCAGCGGATCGGCGAGGCCATCGCGCCAGCGAAACGCGGCGCGCAGCACTTCATGACGGGCAATCAACGTCTGCCAGGCCGCGCGGAAACGCGGTACCTGCAAACCGTCCACGGCCACGCTCAACTGGTTGACGTAAGGGTTGAGCTCCGGTGAATCGAGGCAGTGGAACAACATGCCTTGCTGCATCGGCGACAGCGGATACAAATCCTGCAGGCCTTCACGGGCGGCGCTATCGATGTGCGGCACCAGCGAAAAAGCGGCCACTTTCGGCGCTTCGGTCAGCGCTACGTCACGGCTGCTGGCCACGCAGGCCAACGCACGGATGGTTTGCTGCTCGAACAGTTGCTTCGGACTGAACACCAGACCGCGCTGCCCGGCACGACTCACCGCCTGCAGCGAGATGATCGAATCGCCGCCCAGCTCAAAAAAGTTTTCGGTGACGCCCAGCGAATCCAGGCCCAGCAATTCCTGCCAGATCTCCACCAGCAACGCTTCGGCGGGCGACGCGGCGGCCACGTGATCGTGGTTCTGCCGAGTAGCCTCCGGCGCTGGCAGGCCCTGGCGATCGAGCTTGCCGTTCGGCGTCAGGGGCAATGCGGCCAGGCACATCAAATGCGCCGGCAACATGTGCGCCGGCAGCCGACTGCGCAAATGAGCCGTCAGCGCTTCACGCAAATCCTGCTCATCGGCGAGCGGATCGCGCGGCACCACGTAACCGACCAACTGCCGGCTGACCGGTCCTTCGCGATCAATCACCAAGGCTTCACGCACGCCTTCGTGTTCGAGCAGGCAGGCTTCGATCTCCCCAAGTTCGATACGGAACCCGCGAATCTTCACTTGCTGGTCGATGCGACCGAGGTATTCGACGACGCTGTCGGCACGGAACCGTGCAAGGTCGCCACTGCGGTACAAGCGGCCGCCTGACACGAACGGGTCCGGCACAAAACGCTCAGCGGTCAGGTCCGGGCGTTGATGGTAACCACGGGCCACCCCTTCGCCGCCCAGGTACAACTCACCCGCAATGCCGACCGGCAACGGCTGCAGACCGCCGTCCAGAATGTAGGCGCTGCGGTTGCCGACCGGTCGGCCGATCGGCATGAACGCCGAGTCGAATTCGGTATCCGGGTACGCCAGCCAGATCAGCGGCGTGATCACCGTTTCGGTGGGGCCGTAGCCGTTGATCAGGCGCTTGGGCTGCAGCACTTGCTGGACTTCATCGAACGCGTGCCTGGCCATGCCTTCGCCGCACGGGGTGTACGACCGAATCGGCAAGTCACGCCCCGCTTCGCCCATGAAATCGGCAATCTGCGACAGATAGGTCGGGGTGAAGCAGGCGATGGTGATGCCGTGTTTTTCAATCTCGGCGCAGGTGCGCTCCACGCTCCACAACTCGTCATCGCGCGGCATCACCGCCGAACCGAACACCAGTGGCGTCAGCCAGCGTTCGTGAGCGCCGTCGAAACTGATCGAGGCGAATTGCAATTCGCGATCATCCGGGGTCATACCGTACAACTCGCCGATCGACAGGCAATGCATGGCAAGCGGACCGTGGGCCACGCTTACCCCTTTAGGGCGCCCGGTGGAGCCAGAGGTGTAAATCAGGTACGCCAGGTTTTCGCCGCAGGTCAGGTTGACCGGGTCAGTGTCCGCCATTAGCTCGAGCGGCTCGCGGTCAATTTCCAGCACCGGAAGCCCCTTCGGCAACGGCAGTTTGTCGCGCAGCCACGACTGGCTGATCATCAGCGAAATGCCGCTGTCTTCCATCAGGTAACGCAGGCGTTCTGTCGGGTAAGCCGGGTCGAGTGGCACGTAAGCACCGCCAGCCTTGAGGATCGCCAGCAAGCCGATGATCATGTCCGGCGAACGCTGCATGGCCAGGCCGACCCGCACTTCCGGAGCGATGCCCAGCGCGCGAAGACGATGAGCCAGTTGATTGGCGCGCCGGTTAAGTTGGTCGAAGCTCAACTCCAGATCGTTGAAGATCAATGCGGTGGCGTCCGGTCGAGCAACCGCTTGGGCTTCGATCAATTGATGCACGCAGAGCGGATTTTCTGCCGCGCGAAATGCCGGATTCCACTCGACCAACTGTTGTGTGCGTTCCGGCACGGTCAGCAGCTCCAGTTCACCTAATGCAGCGTGCGGCGCAGCGACCATCGCCGCCAGCAACGCGGCCAGATGCTCGCTCATACGAACGATGGCTTCGCTGCTGAAATGCGCGCACTGGTAGCTCCAGTTCAGGCTGAGCTGGCTATCGGCAGTGGCCGCCAGGGTCAGCGGAAAGTTCGTGCGCTCGTGGTTCTGTGGAACAGAGAAGCTTAACCCGGCCGGTGCGCCTTGTTGCAGCGCTTCGGCCACCGGGAAGTTTTCGAACACCAGCAGGCTGTCGAACAGTGGCTCGCCGGCACGCCCGGCCCACCGCTGAATGTCGCTCAGTGCGCTAAATTCATGCTCACGCAGTTCCAGGTTCTGCGCCTGCAAACGGTTCAGCCACTGACCGACGTTTTCCACCGCGTCGGGGTTGCTGATCACCGGCAAGGTGTTGATGAACAGGCCGAGCTGACTTTCAGCCCCGTGCAAATCCACCGGCCGCCCCGCCACGGTTGCGCCGAACGCGACACTGCGTTGACCGCTGTAGCGTTGCAACAGCAGTGCCCAGGCCCCTTGCACCAAGGTATTGAGCGTAACTTTCTGCTGACGGGCAAACTCGCTGAAGCGCTGACTGGTAGCGACATCGAAGGTCTGGCGATGGTCGGCAAATGCCGCCGTTGACAGGTCTTTACCGTTGCCATGGGCCAGGCTCTGCGCGAGCAGGGTCGGGTTGTCGAGGAT
>JALYPE010000114.1 GCA_030856525.1 Pseudomonadota bacterium
GCATGGGCCTGCTGATCGGCTGCGTGTTGAATGACGCCTGGAAGGGCAAAGCCAAAGAGATCTTCAACGCCGCCGAACGCGAAGGCCTGATGATTCTCCAGGCCGGCCCGGACGTGGTGCGTTTTGCCCCAAGCCTGGTGGTTGAAGATGCCGACATCGACGAAGGCCTGAACCGCTTCGAACGCGCCGCGGCGAAATTGACGCAAGCCTGATAGACCTTTCGGCGCCTGACTTTTTCACGCGTCGAACCCAATTTGTTTCGGGCCGAATCAATGTGGGAATGAGCCCTGTGGCGAGGGGATTTATCCCCGTTGGGTGGCGCAGCCGCCCCAAATCCAGTCGCCGAGCATTTAATTTCGCGCTGACGGGTTTCGGGGGGCGCTTCGCACCCCAACGGGGATAAATCCCCTCACCACAAAAGCTTGTTCCCCTGCTTCATGAGAGAGCCGGCCGGGAATTTTTTCTACTGTGAGTTTTTCGAGATAGGAGTGACACCATGCTGGTGATGCGCCCCGCGCAAATGGCTGATCTGGGCGAGGTACAGCGTCTGGCTGCGGACAGCCCGATTGGTGTCACTTCCTTGCCGGATGACGTCGAACGCTTGAGTGACAAGATCGCAGCAAGCGAAGCTTCGTTTGCCGCCGAAGTCAGCTTCAACGGTGAAGAAAGCTACTTCTTCGTCCTCGAAGACCTCACTACCGGCAAGCTCGTCGGTTGCTCGGCCATTGTCGCCTCGGCCGGTTATTCCGAGCCGTTCTACAGCTTCCGCAACGAAACATTCGTGCACGCTTCCCGCGAGCTGAAGATTCACAACAAGATCCACGTGCTTTCGCAGTGCCACGATTTGACCGGCAACAGCTTGTTGACCAGTTTTTACGTGCAGCGCGAATTGGTGGGCTCGCCGTGGGCTGAACTCAACTCCCGTGGTCGCCTGTTGTTTGTCGCCAGCCATCCGGAACGCTTCGCCGATTCCGTAGTGACCGAAATCGTTGGCTACAGTGACGAGAATGGCGACTCGCCGTTCTGGGACGCGATCGGGCGCAACTTCTTCGACCTCAACTACGCCGCTGCCGAGCGTCTGTGTGGTTTGAAGAGCCGCACATTCCTCGCCGAACTGATGCCGCACTATCCGATCTACGTGCCACTGCTGCCGGACACCGCGCAGGAAGCGATGGGCCAGGTGCATCCGCGTGCGCAGATCACCTTCGACATCCTGATGCGCGAAGGCTTCGAGACCGATCACTACATCGATATTTTCGACGGCGGCCCGACCTTGCATGCACGTGTGTCGGGGATCCGTTCGATCGCCCAGAGCCGCGTGGTGCCGGTGAAAATCGGCGAGACGGTCAAAGGCGTCGGCCGGCAATACCTGGTGGCCAATGCGCAGTTGCAGGATTACCGCGCGGTGTTGCTCGAGCTCGATTACGCGCCGGGCAAACCGGTGGTTCTGGACCTGGAAGCGGCCGAAGCGCTGGGCGTCGGCGAAGGTGCCAGCGTGCGCCTGGTCGCGGTTTGACGCCTGCTGTAAAGAATGCTGAAAAGCAGCGAGTTTCACGGGTGGCGCAAGCGGCCCGTTTGAGGAGATAGCATGATCGTTCGTCCCGTACGCAGCAGCGACTTACCCGCTCTGATCACCCTGGCGCGCAGCACCGGCACCGGCCTGACCACGTTGCCGGCCAACGAAGAGCGTCTGGCCCACCGGGTCGGCTGGGCTGAAAAGACCTTTCGCGGCGAAGCCGGGCGGGGCGATGCGGACTACCTGTTCGTGCTCGAAGACGATGAGGGTCGCGTGGTCGGTATTTCCGCCATTGCTGGCGCCGTCGGTCTGCGCGAGCCCTGGTACAACTTCCGCGTCGGCCTGACGGTCAGTGCCTCGCAGGAACTGAACATCTACCGCGAAATTCCGACGTTGTTTCTGGCCAACGACCTGACCGGCAACTCCGAACTGTGCTCGCTGTTCCTGCATGCCGATTACCGCAATGGCCTCAACGGCCGCATGCTGGCCAAGGCGCGGATGCTGTTCATTGCCGAATTCCCGCAACTGTTTGGTAACAAAATCATCGCCGAGATGCGCGGCGTGTCCGACGAAGCCGGGCGTTCGCCGTTCTGGGAAAGCCTGGGTCGCCATTTCTTCAAAATGGAATTCAGCCAGGCCGATTACCTGACGGGCGTGGGTAACAAGGCGTTCATCGCCGAACTGATGCCGAAATTCCCGCTGTACACCTGCTTCCTCTCGCCGGACGCGCGCAACGTGATCGGCCAGGTCCACCCGGACACCGAACCGGCGCTGTCGATGCTCAAGAGCGAAGGTTTCAGCTATCAGGGCTACGTCGACATCTTCGACGCCGGCCCGGCGGTGGAATGCGAAACCGGCAAGATCCGCGCCGTGCGCGACAGCCAGGCATTGGTGCTGGCGATTGGCACACCGGGTGACGACGCCACGCCGTTCCTCATTCACAACCGCAAGCGCGAAGACTGCCGGATCACCGCAGCACCCGCACGCTTAGCAGCCGGCACGTTGGTGGTCGA
>JALYPE010000115.1 GCA_030856525.1 Pseudomonadota bacterium
CTGGGCGCTGGCCATCGGCATCTGATACGTCAGGCCGCTGAGGCGCTGGCCGCCGCGAATGGTCATGGGCGGACGACCCTCGGCCGCGGTTTCGATCACCGCGCCCATCTCGCGCAGCGGCTTGGCCACGCGGTTCATCGGACGCTTGGACAGCGAGGCGTCGCCGGTCAGGGTGCTGTCGAAGTTCTGCGCCGCCAACAGGCCGGAGAGCAGACGCATCGACGTGCCGGAGTTGCCCAGATAGATCGGGCCCGGCGCTGGCTTCAAGCCATGCAGGCCGACGCCGTGAATGGTCACGCGGCCGTGGTGCGGACCTTCGATCACGACGCCCATGTCGCGGAAGGCTTGCAAGGTCGCCAGAGCGTCTTCGCCCTCAAGGAAGCCTTCGACTTCGGTGACGCCTTCGGCGAGGGAGCCGAGCATGATCGAGCGGTGGGAAATCGATTTGTCGCCCGGTACACGAATCCGCCCAGTCAGGCGGCCACCAGGTTGTGCCAGGAAAATCAGGTCGTTGGAGTTCATAGCGTCCACATAGGCCCGGCGGGCCAGGATTTTACTGAAATGCTCGCGGGCAACCCGTGCGCGTGTAAACACGCCCAACAATTGGTGCCCATCCCCTGCATCGACCGCGTCGCGCAAGGCGTCGAGGTCGCTGCGAAATGTATCGAGTGTGCGCAGGACAGCTTCGCGGTTGGCGAGGAAGATGTCGTGCCACATGACCGGGTCACTTCCCGCGATTCTTGTGAAATCACGGAAACCGCCGGCAGCGTAACGGAAGATCTCAAGGTTTTCATTGCGCTTGGCCAATGAATCGACCAAACCGAAGGCCAGCAGGTGCGGCAAATGGCTGGTCGCCGCCAGCACCTCGTCATGACGCTCGACTTGCATGTGCTCGACATCGGCGCCCAATTCCCGCCACAAACGGTCAACCACTGCGAGTGCGGCCGGATCAGTCTGATCCAGCGGTGTCAGAATGACTTTGTGGCGACGGAACAGCTCAGCGTTGGAGGCTTCCACCCCGCTCTGCTCGGAACCGGCTATCGGATGGCCCGGGACAAAACACGGCGGCATTCCACCAAAGGCTTCGGTGGCTGCGCGCACGACATTGCCTTTGGCGCTGCCGACGTCGGTGAGAATCGCCGACCCCAAATCCATTGCCGCCAGACGCGCGAGCATTTTTTCCATGGCCAGGATCGGCACGGCGAGCTGGATCACGTCGGCACCCTGACAAGCAACGGTCAGGTCTTCTTCGCAACGGTCCACCACGCCCAGTTCCACGGCCAGCTTGCGCGACTGCGGATCGAGATCGATGCCGACCACTTCGCGGCACAGGCCACTTTCACGCACACCTTTGGCGAACGAACCACCGATCAAACCCAGACCGACCACCACCAGGCGACCGATCATAGGCGCAGCAGGTTGCAGTGCAGTGACATCAACCACGAGCCAGAACCTTGGTCAGCGCCTCAAGGAAACGCGTGTTTTCCGAAGGCAAGCCGATGGTGATGCGCAAATGGTTCGGCATGCCATAGTTGGCCACCGGGCGCACGATCACGCCTTCACGCAGCAGACCCTGGAAGACGGGCGCAGCCACCTGGCCGAGATTGACGCAGATGAAATTGCCCTTGGACGGAATCCAGCTCAGCCCCAGCTCGCGGAAACCCGCTTGCAGCTGTTGCATGGCGGCTTCGTTGAGGCGACGGCTTTCGGCCAGGTAATCGGTGTCTTGCAATGCAGCGCACGCAGCGGCCAGGGCCAGGCTGTTGACGTTGAACGGCTGACGCACGCGGTTGAGCACATCGGCCACCACGGCAGTCGACAAGCCATAACCTACGCGCAACGCTGCCAGGCCGTAAGCCTTGGAGAACGTGCGCGAGACCAGAAGGTTCGGGTACGCCGCCAGGTAATCCAGACCGTCCGGCAAGTCGCTGCCCTCGGCGTATTCGATGTAGGCCTCGTCCAGTACGACCAGCACGTGGGCCGGAACGTCCTGCAGGAATTCGTCCAAGGCTTCGGCGCCGAACCAGGTGCCGGTCGGGTTGTTCGGGTTAGCGATGAACACCACGCGGGTGTCGGCATCGATCGCGGCGAGCATGGCCGACAGATCGTGGCCCCACTCCTTGGCCGGGATCACCTTGGCGGTGGCACCGACGGCTTGCGTGACGATCGGATAGACCGCAAACGCGTGCTCGCTGAATACCGCGTTGAGGCCCGGCGCCAGATAGGCGCGCGCGACCAGCTCGAGAATGTCGTTGGAACCGTTGCCCAGCGTCACTTGATTGAGCTCGACGCGGCATTGATCGGCCAGCAGGGTCTTCAGCGCAAAACCGTTGCCGTCCGGATAACGGGTCAGCTCGGTCAGTTCGTCACGAATCGCGTTTAGTGCTTTCGGACTGGCGCCCAGCGGGTTTTCGTTGCTCGCCAGTTTGACGATGCTCGCCGGATCGATGTCCAGCTCGCGCGCCAGTTCGTCCACGGGTTTGCCCGGAACGTAAGGCGAAAGTTGTTGTACGCCCGGCTGTGCCAGAGCGAGGAAGTCGCCACTCATTTGCTACCCCTTAGAGAACTGCTTTCGGGTAGGAACCCAGCACTTTGAGTGCTACTGCTTCCTGACTGATCTTTTCCAGCACACCTTTGATCAATGGATCGCGGTGGTGACCGACGAAATCGATAAAGAACACGTAGGTCCATTTACCGCTGCGCGACGGACGTGTCTCGATGCGCGTCAGATCAATGCCATTGTCGTGGAACGGCACGAGCAATTCGTGCAGGGCGCCGGGTTTGTTGCTCATGGAGACGATGATCGAGGTCTTGTCGTCGCCGGTCGGTGGCACTTCCTGGCTGCCGATCATCAGGAATCGCGTGGAGTTGTCCGGGCGATCCTCGATTTTTTCGGCAAGGCGGGTCAACCCGTACAGGCCAGCCGCCATATCGCCGGCAATCGCCGCGGAATTCCACTCACCCTTGACCCGCTTGGCCGCTTCGGCGTTGCTCGACACCGCCACGCGCTCGACATTCGGGTAGTGTGCATCGAGCCATTTGCGGCACTGGGCCAGCGACTGCGCGTGGGAATAGATGCGGCTGATGCTGTCGGTCTTGGTGTTTTCGCCCACCAGCAAGTGGTGGTGAATGCGCAACTCGACTTCGCCACAGATGACCATGTCGTGTTCGAGGAAGCTGTCCAGTGTGTGGTTGACCGCGCCTTCGGTGGAGTTTTCCACCGGGACCACGCCAAAATTCACCGCACCGGCGGCGACTTCGCGGAACA
>JALYPE010000487.1 GCA_030856525.1 Pseudomonadota bacterium
GGGTTTGCCGGACAATGCTTTGCGACGCAGCATCGCATGGTGGCTAAGGAGCATGCCGAGCGCCAGGAGGATGTCCGTTTCCGATTTCCACTGGACGAAGGTGTCACCTCGCTCATGGGCGTCAATGCCTTGCTGGATCTGCCCGATGATCTGCCACGCCCACGCCGCAGTGCCGACCGCGCCACTGAGGAAATTGGTCGCGACGCCGAACGCCGCCCAGCTGCTTTCTTTCAATAGTTTCCAGCGTCGTTCCGCGTTGGATTGCGATTGACGGTTCGCCAGCGTGACCAGCGCTTGCGCATTGCTTTTGAACAGCGCAGTGCGCGCATCTCCGCCCAGTTCATTTAATTGCAGCTGCACGCGCCCGAAGTGGTTGGCGCGCAGCAGTGGATTGACCAGTTGCTCGGCCACGAGCCAGGGCGAGGGCAGGCCCCCCGGAAATACGTATTGGGCGTATTCGAAGCTCAGCGATGTGTTCGGTAGCCAGGCCAGTATCGAGTCACGCAACTCACCGGGTTGATGCAGCGCGTAGAGCAGATTCTGCCTCGAGGGAAACTGCATCAGCGTCACCTCCTGCAGGGGCCGGTAGAGCAGGCAAGTACCGTCAGATTCGCCGCGTGGGCTGATGATGAACATATTCGCAACGGTGTCGCTTGCGCGGATCACGCGGTGTTGCGGCGTCATGGCGAGGGGATAGGCGACCATGTCAGCAGCGGCGTCACTGGCCGGGTCCAGCCAGTGGCAGATGTATTGATAGCCTTGTTCATCAATGCCGGCTTCCTGTTTGATTTTTCCTTCCAGCGCCTTCAGCGGTAAAAGCCAGCGTAGTTGCTCCCGGTAAAAGCGCGCCTGGCGTTTGGAGGTCAGGGAATCGTCAATCAACAGTTTTTTGATCAGGGCAGGGTAGGTTCCACCGACATCGACTTGAGCGGCGATGCGGGTCAGAAAAGCTACGGTCAGCCAGTCCGGCACCGTCGTGCCGTTGTTGAACGAAAGGCTTGCCAGATACGGCGCCTCATTCTCCAGCGCGAACTGCGCCAGTGTTTCTGTGTATTGATCGTGCGGGTTGGGCAAAGTGAAATTGTCGACGGTGAAGCTGTTGACGATGTTGATCTGCAAATCGTCCCAAGGCAGCATCTGGGCTTCGTGCGCGCTGTTGTCGGCAATAATCGCGTCGCGCATCGCCTGATGAGCGAAGCGCTCAATGGACGGTATTTCGGTTCTGGCGAGCCTGTGCGCGGGATCGCGGTACAGCTTGCCCAGCGCTGTGATGTAGCGACGGTAATCATCGATGTCGTTGGGCAGTGCGTTGCGCAGCCAGTCAGGAATGGCGACGTCGAGTTTGTTGTAACGGGCCTGCTCGACGGCATCCTGGCCCGTCTCCGGGTCCGTCGATGCGGCAAACTTCCCGTCCTGGTCCAGCGCACCGATGCTGTCGACTTGCGATGAAATCAGCGCCAGCGCCATGTGGTCGAAAACATTGCCCTCGGGCTCGAACAGACGCCATTGCAGCGAAGTACCCGCCGCTTCTTCAATCCGTTCAGGCAGCGAATGTCCGAGTTGCTCCAGCGTACTGAAAGATTCGTAACCATAATCGATGGTGTACATCACAACGAGGTGCTTGTCGCGGTAGGTGGCCTGTAACACCAGAGCACCGCCCAGCAGCAAGTGATTTGGCACGTCGTCTTTAACAGTGTCGATATCGATCAGGCCAGCCTTCAGGTCATCAAAACCGTGAGCAGCGTTACTGCGGGCTTCCCGGTCCGGGTCGGCGGAGATGGCCCGGGCGAGCGCGCATTCATCGTCATCCCATCCCTTTACCTTCCTGACATCCAGAGCCTTGCGTAACGAGTCGGATAGCGCTTGCCAGCGTGGAACACCCTCGCTTTTGTCGTTCCAGTAATTGAGCGGAAGGTCCTGAAATTCGACCACCAGCACGGCTGCCGCTTCGTTGAGGATCCTGGCGATATCTTCAATGCCGACCGGGAGTTGCAACGGGTTGTCGACGCGTGGGTCAAGGGTGAGGAATTGCTCGCCCTCGATGTAGTCAGCGAGCGTTACCTCCGACCAGTGCTGCATCAAGGCAAGCGTCAGCGATTCATAACGGGTCGGACCGCTTTCGATCTGGTCGTCAACCACCTGCCATTGAGGACTGCCGAGCTTGGTTTTGTCAGGATCAATATCCAGCTCGGGGT
>JALYPE010000169.1 GCA_030856525.1 Pseudomonadota bacterium
GCCCCGAGCAACTTGATCTGGCCGCATTCGTGCGCCTGGCCGACAAGCTCAGCGAACAGGTCAGACCTGTCGCCGGTTGACCGTCGATGAACGCTATCGGGTAGGACGTCAGTCTGGTTTACTACCCGATACTTGGCCTAGACTGAACCCATCAGCTACGCCCGCGTTCCGCTTCGTTTTTAAGGCCTTTTGCATGTCCGATCCTCGTTACCAGGTCGACGTCAGCGTCGTCACCCGCTATCTGGCAGAACAATCGCAACCCGAACAAGAGCGCTTTGCGTTCGCCTACACCATCACAGTGGTCAACAACGGCCTCGTGCCAGCCCAGCTGCTGACACGTCACTGGGTGATCACCGACGGTGACGGGCATGTCGAGGAGGTTCGCGGTGCGGGTGTGGTCGGTCAGCAACCGTTGATCGACCCGGGCAAAAGCCACACCTACAGCAGCGGCACGGTCATGACCTCCAAGGTCGGCACCATGCAGGGCACCTACGAGATGCTCGCCGATGATGGCGAACGTTTCGATGCCATCATTGCTCCCTTCCGACTGGCGGTGCCCGGAGCCCTGCACTGATGGCAGCGTATGCCGTCGGCGACCTGCAGGGATGCCTCGAACCCCTGAAGTGTCTGCTCAAGCAAGTTGCCTTCGACCCTGCCCGGGACAAACTGTGGCTGGTCGGAGATTTGGTTAACCGCGGTCCGCAGTCGCTGGAAACCCTGCGTTTCCTCTATAACATCCGCGAATCACTGGTGTGCGTGCTCGGCAACCATGACCTGCACTTGCTGGCCGCCGGCCACAACATCGAACGCCTGAAAAAAGCCGACACCCTTCGGGAAATTCTCGAAGCACCTGATCGCGCGGAACTGCTGGAGTGGGTCCGCCAGCAAAAGCTTGTGCATTACGACGAGGTGCGCAATATCGCCATGGTGCATGCCGGCATCCCGCCGCAGTGGTCCCTGCGCAAAGCCTTGAAATGTGCCGCCGAAGTTGAAGAAGCCTTGCGCGACGACAACCGTTTCGCGCCCTATCTGGACGGCATGTACGGCAACGAGCCGTTGAAATGGGACAGTGACCTCAAAGGCGTGACACGTCTGCGGGTCATCACCAACTATTTCACCCGCATGCGTTTCTGCACCGCCGAGGGCAAGCTGGACCTCAAGAGCAAGGAAGGCCTCGACTCTGCTCCGCACGGTTACAAGCCATGGTTCCAGCACAAGGAACGCAAGACCAGGGACACCAGGATCATCTTCGGTCACTGGGCTGCGCTGGAAGGCCAATGCAACGAACCCGGCGTATTTGCCCTCGACACCGGGTGCGTCTGGGGCGGTTCGTTGACCCTGATGAATGTTGACACCGGTGAACGCCTGCCTTGCAAATGCGACGAGCACGGTAACGCCCTGCCCCCAGTCACCAACGCCCTATCCGAACAAATGCCAGCCAGCGCCCGGCGCTAGGCTGCGCTATCAGCCGTGCCAAAGGAGCCCGCCATGAGCGAATTCAAACGTATCCCCCCAGAGCAGGCGCAAGCCCTGCGTGAACAAGGTGCGGTGGTCGTCGACGTCCGCGATCCAGCAACGTTCGCCGCGCTGCACATCAGCGGCTCGAAGCACCTTGACAACCATTCCCTGCACGCCTTCATTCAGGCTGCCGACCTCGACGCGCCGACCGTAGTTGTCTGCTATCACGGCAATTCCAGCCAGGGCGCCGCAGCTTACCTTATCAGTCAGGGCTTCTCCGACGTCTACAGCATGGACGGTGGATTTGAGCTGTGGCGCACGACTTATCCTGCAGAAACCGCGCAAGGCATCTCCGAATAATTTTTTACAACGCTCAAAGCCCGGCCCCCGCGGGCTAGGGCAGTGGCAGACGAACGGTCTGCCACAACTAATTACGTATCTCGCCTTTACCTCCTGAATTCCCAACTATCCTTAAGCGCAGGCCATCCAAAACAGGGGAGAGCCGGTACACCGGCGCGCGGGTCATCGGGAGTAGCTTTCGGCGTTGCGCTGAAAGAGTTCTGGGGGGTAAACAGCGACCGCCTGTTCGGTTGCTGCCAGCATCGACTGAGTGATCCGGCGTCGGCTCCACGTATCGAGCGAGGTGACGTCATGAGTATCTTTAGCCACTTCCAACAACGCTTCGAGTCCACACGCCAGGAAGAGCTCTCGCTGCAAGAGTATCTTGAGCTGTGCAAACAGGACCGCAGCGCCTACGTTTCCGCCGCGGAGCGTCTGCTGCTGGCCATCGGGGAACCGGAGCTGCTCGACACCTCGACCAACTCGAGGCTGTCGCGAATCTTCTCCAACAAGGTGATCCGTCGCTATCCGGCCTTTGAAGACTTCCACGGGATGGAAGAATGCATCGACCAGATCGTGTCGTATTTTCGCCATGCCGCGCAGGGTCTGGAAGAAAAGAAACAAATTCTCTACCTGCTCGGCCCCGTCGGTGGTGGTAAATCGTCGCTGGCCGAAAAGCTCAAACAACTGATCGAAAAAGTGCCCTTTTACGCGATAAAGGGCTCGCCAGTATTCGAATCGCCCCTGGGTCTGTTCAACGCCACTGAAGATGGCGCGATCCTTGAGGAAGACTTCGGCATTCCTCGGCGCTATCTCAACACCATCATGTCGCCATGGGCCACCAAACGCCTCGCCGAATTCGGCGGCGACATCAGCCAGTTCCGCGTAGTGAAGCTGTATCCGTCGATCCTCAACCAGATTGCAGTCGCCAAAACCGAACCTGGCGACGAAAACAACCAGGACATCTCTGCGCTGGTCGGCAAAGTCGACATCCGCAAACTTGAGGAATATCCGCAAAACGACGCCGACGCCTACAGCTACTCGGGCGCATTGTGCCGGGCCAACCAGGGTCTGATGGAATTCGTCGAAATGTTCAAGGCACCGATCAAGGTGCTGCACCCATTGCTGACCGCCACGCAGGAAGGCAACTACAACAGTACCGAAGGGCTGGGCGCCATTCCATTTACAGGGATCCTGCTCGCTCACTCCAACGAATCGGAATGGCACACTTTCCGTAACAACAAGAACAACGAAGCGTTCATCGACCGGATCTACATCGTCAAGGTCCCGTATTGCCTGCGGGTCAGCGACGAAGTGAAGATCTACGACAAATTGTTGTTCAACAGCTCGCTGGCCAAGGCTCATTGCGCACCAGACACCTTGAAAATGCTCGCTCAGTTCACTGTGCTGTCTCGGCTCAAGGAGCCGGAAAACTCGAACATCTACTCCAAGATGCGCGTGTATGACGGCGAAAACCTCAAGGACACCGATCCTAAGGCCAAGTCGATCCAGGAATACCGCGATAACGCCGGTGTCGACGAAGGCATGAACGGCCTCTCGACCCGCTTTGCGTTCAAGATCCTGTCGAAGGTCTTCAACTTCGATCCGCACGAAATCGCCGCCAACCCGGTGCACCTGCTTTATGTACTGGAACAGCAAATCGAGCAGGAACAGTTCCAGGCCGAAACCCGCGAACGGTATCTGCGCTTCCTCAAGGAATACCTGGCGCCGCGTTACATCGAGTTCATCGGCAAGGAGATCCAGACCGCCTACCTCGAGTCTTACAGCGAATACGGTCAGAACATTTTCGATCGCTACGTGCTGTATGCCGACTTCTGGATTCAGGACCAGGAATACCGCGACCCGGAAACCGGCGAAATCCTCAATCGCGTTGCGCTCAACGAGGAACTGGAGAAAATCGAGAAACCGGCCGGCATTAGCAATCCGAAGGATTTCCGCAACGAGATCGTCAACTTCGTCCTGCGCGCCCGGGCCAACAACAACGGCAAGAACCCAACCTGGCTCAGCTACGAAAAACTGCGGGTGGTCATCGAGAAGAAAATGTTCTCCAACACCGAAGACCTCCTGCCCGTCATCAGCTTCAACGCCAAAGCCAGCAAGGAGGATCAGCAGAAGCACAACGACTTCGTCACACGGATGGTGGAGCGCGGCTATACCGACAAACAGGTTCGGCTACTTTCCGAATGGTACCTACGGGTCCGTAAGTCGCAGTGAAACAGCTGAAAGCCACAAGCTAAAAGCTGCAATAGAAGCGTGTTAGCCCTGATGTTCGGGAATCTGCTCCTATTTGCAGCCTGCGGCTCACAACTTGAAGCTGCCCGGAGGGCCACCTATGAGCTATGTGATCGACCGACGTCTGAACGGCAAGAACAAGAGCACGGTAAACCGTCAGCGGTTTTTGCGGCGCTACCGTGACCACATCAAGAAGGCTGTCGAAGAGGCGGTCAGCCGGCGCTCCATTACCGACATGGAGCACGGCGAACAGATCAGCATTCCCGGCCGCGACATAGACGAGCCGGTGCTTCATCACGGCCGCGGAGGCAAGCAGACCGTCGTACACCCCGGCAACAAAGAGTTCACCAGCGGCGAGCACATTGCCCGGCCGCAGGGCGGTGCCGGCGGCAGAGGCCCAGGCAAGGCCGGCAATTCGGGTGAAGGGATGGATGAATTCGTCTTCCAGATCACTCAGGAAGAATTTCTCGAATTCATGTTCGAGGACCTGGAGTTGCCCAATCTGGTCAAGCGCAACCTGACCGGTACCGATACCTTCAAGAC
>JALYPE010000488.1 GCA_030856525.1 Pseudomonadota bacterium
CCCCATGGTCAGGGCGATGCAGCTGCCCAGTGTCAGGCTTTGAACGAAGGGTGAGATGCGCGGTATTTGAGCCCGCCAGCGCAGCCATTTCTGATCCGTCATGGTGTTGCATCCTCGGTTTCGGCTCATCCCGATGTTTTTGGTAAAAGCAGGTAATCTTCCCCAAAAAACGCCACGGGGATTTCTGAACCTTACCGACTGAAACTCCCGAGGAAACCGGTAAAGGAAAAATCAGAATGCTCTGACAGACACGTTCCCTGGAAAAAGTGGGACATATCGCCAAATGGGACAAGAAATGTCTCGAACAGCCCTACTCTCGAGCAGCTGACCGGGGAACAGCCAATACCAAAACCAACCGGTCACAAACTGAATGACGTCGCTAAGCACTTAATTGACGGACGACACTGATGCTAATCGAAAGAGATGCTAGCATAGAGCCACCAGTCAATCTCAGCATGCACCCTACCCAGTAGTCAGGATATGACCGAGCCAGAAGACCCCAGCCGTGAGCGCCTCAAGCACCACTTTGCCCAGCGGGTAATTCATCAGGCTCGGCAGATTCTTGAGATATGGCAGCGCCTGCAGCGCAGCGAATGGTCCAGCACCGACTCGTCCGAACTGAGCGAGGCCAACCTGCGTTTGCTGCGTTTCGCCGAGCGTTTTGAGCAGCCGGAACACAGCCAGCTGGCGCGGCTCATCGGCCAGTCGCTGGAAGCGATCGACGCCAATCGCGGGCGCCTGAACAGCGCGCTGATCACTGAACTCAATCGCCTGATGCAGCGCCTGTCGCGCACCGGATTGCGGCACGGCGATCAGCTGGAGCAAACGTTCCTGCCGCCACTGCGCAAGCCGGTCTACGTAGCACTGCAGGATCACGAGCGTGCTGAACGCCTGGCCAAGCAACTCGAATTTTTCGGCCTCAGCGCGCAGTCACTCGACAGCGTGTCGACATTCCGCTCATCGATGGTCGAGCGACTGCCTGCGGCGATTGTCATGGACGTGGACTTCTGCGGCACCGGCGTCGGCCTGCAACTCGCCGCCGAAGCCCAGGTTGGACTGGACGAACCTTTGCCTCTGCTGTTTTTCAGCCTGCTGGAAACCGACACTCCGACGCGCCTCGCCGCCGTCCGCGCCGGTGGTCAGGAGTTCCTCACCGGCACCCTCGAAGCGTCGAGCCTGCTGGAAAAGATCGAAGTACTCACCTGCGTCGCCCAGTACGAACCTTATAAAGTGCTGATCATTGACGACTCGCGCGCGCAAGCCTTGCACACCGAGCGCCTGCTCAACAGCGCCGGGATTGTCACGCGGACGTTGATCGAGCCGATCCAGGCGATGGCCGAACTCGCCGATTTCCAGCCCGACCTGATTATTCTCGACATGTACATGCCGGCCTGCACCGGCACTGAGCTGGCCAAGGTCATCCGGCACAACGATCGTTATGTCAGCGTGCCGATCATTTATCTGTCGGCTGAGGACGATCTGGACAAGCAGCTCGACGCCATGAGCGAGGGCGGCGATGACTTCCTGACCAAACCGATCAAGCCCCGTCACCTGATCACCACCGTGCGTAATCGCGCGGCGCGGGCGCGCAACCTGAAAGCGCGAATGGTCCGCGACAGCCTGACCGGTTTGTACAATCACACGCACATCCTGCAACTGCTCGAAGACTGCAGCTTCCGATCGCGCCGCGAAGGCAAGCCGCTGAGTTTTGCGATGCTCGATATCGACCACTTCAAACGGGTCAACGACAGCCACGGCCACCCCATGGGCGACCGGGTGATCAAAAGCCTGGCGCTGTTCCTTAAACAGCGCTTGCGCAAGACCGACTACATTGGCCGTTACGGTGGCGAAGAGTTCGCCATCGTCATGCCCGACACCGATATCGAAGCGGCCTATAACGTTCTGGACGAGATCCGTCAGCGCTTTGCCGAAATTCATTACCCGGCCCAGCCGCAAGATCTCTGGTGCACTTTCAGCGCCGGCGTCGTCGAGCTGAATGACGCCTCCGACGGCCTGATGATGGCCAGTCTGGCAGACGAAGCGCTATACCGCGCCAAGCATGCCGGACGTAACCGTATCCACGCTGCGCAGGCATCAAAGCAAAGTGCCACCTTTTCATCGGAATCGACCCGTTCGGTCATAACGCTGTAACAGAAACGCAATAACTTCAGGCGCTTACCATTCTGCCGTTGGTTGTCCCGCAATGCGCCTGAAGCTGCTGACCAATTTCAATACCCTCCTTTTAGTCGCCGTTTGCATAGCGCTCGGCGCTACGCTGTGGTGGTCGCAAAAAGCCCTGGAACGCCCCTATCTGTTGATGGAGCGTTATCTGGGGTTGTCCCAGCAATTTCAAAATGAAGTGGCGCGCAGTATTGGCGACTACCTCGCCAGCGGCGACGCCTTGCGGTTGAGCAGCGCCGGCCAGGCCATCGACGCCTTGCAGAAGGAATTGGCCGAGTTGCCGCCAGCCTTGGCCGACACCTTGCGCCCGAGTCTCTCGAACCTCGACGAATTCAGCAAAACCGACTTGCTGGCCGCCGGCAAGCTGGCCGGCGATCCGCAAGCCCTGCTGTTGCAGGCCGAACGCGAGCTCGGCGCCAGCCTCGATCAACTCAGCCAATACGCCAGCGGCAACCCTGGCTGGCTGACGCCTTTGCTCAACGCTTCCCAGCACCTGGGCAAACTGTCGCTGGCGCGAGACAAACTGGTCAGCAGCGGCCGCAGTGAACTGGCCGCCGATGTCGAGCGCGAAGTAAGCAACATCCGCGCCCAGGCCGAACTCATCGACACCTTGCCATTGCTCGGCGTGACCAGCAGCACTGAATCGAACACTGACGATTTCGCTGCAATGATGGGCCTGGAAACCACTGAAAAAGCCGCCGCCGAAGATGCCGGTGTCGCACTCAAACGTGAACTCACCAGCCTGCTGACACGCTACCCCGCCGAACTGGCGCGCACCCGTGAACAGATCCAGAAACGCGCCGACCTCAGCGCGGCGACACACCTGAAGATCACCGCAGTGCAACAGGCGATTGCCGGTCTCGAACCTGTGGTTCGTGCCCAGCACGGGGAGATTCAGAATGAAGTGCGGCTGATGCAAGGCGTGATGATCGGGTTGATCCTGCTGATCGCGCTGCTCATCGACACCTTGCAGCGACGTCTGGCACGGACGCTGACCAACCTTGCACCGGCACTGTCGACCTGGGCCGAAGGTGATTTCAGTCAGGACATTGAACTGGGCAAAACCAACCGCGAACTGCATGACATTCAAGCGTCGCTCAACCGCTTGCGCGCTTACCTGGTGGACCTGGTCGGGACCATTCGCTTGAACGCCGAGCAGGTTGCCGGCAGCAGTCGAACCCTGGCCGACCTGAGCAGTGATTTGCACAGCGGCGCCGAACATCAGGCCGGTGATACGGCGCTGATCCGCGATTCTCTCAGCGAGCTGGAAGCCACCATTCAGCAAGTGGCCGGCGATGCGAGTCAGGCTGCCGATGCCAGTCGCAATGCCGGGATGGCGGTCGAGCACGGCCAGAAAGTCATCGGCTTGAGCCTCACCGGGCTGCACGCGCTGGTGGGTGAAGTGCAAGGCAACGCGAAGATGATTGAACACCTTGCCGAAGAGTCGGCGACGATCGGCGGCGTGTTGACGGTGATCCGCTCGATTGCCGATCAGACCAATCTGCTGGCCTTGAACGCTGCCATTGAAGCAGCCCGCGCCGGCGAAATGGGCCGAGGCTTTGCCGTGGTGGCCGAAGAAGTCCGTTCGCTGGCGCAACGCACTGCGGGCGCCACGGCAGAGATTCAGAACCTGATTGCTGGCCTGCAATCTGCGGCGCGACAATCGGTGGAAGGCATGCGCGCGCAAGTCGAACACGCTGAAGCGACAGCCAGTCAGGCGCAAGCGGCTGACGGTGCGCTGGATAAAATCGTCGGGGCCATCCAGACCATTTCCGACACCGCCGTGCGCATCGCCGATGTCACCGCCCAACAGAGCGGCGCGGTCAGCGAAATCCGCGATCACAGTGAGCGAATTCACCAGTTGGGCGGGGATAACTTGCTGCGCATCGGCGAAGGGCGTGAACAGGGCGAGCATTTACTGGTGTTGGGGGGGCGTTTGCATACCGCGGTGCAAGCCTTCCGCGTCTGACAGAAATGCCCTGCCCCCCTGTAGGAGCTGCCGAAGGCTGCGATCTTTTGATCTTGCTTCTGACGAGGACTCATGAGCGATCGCCAGGGATCAACGCCAAAAGATCGCAGCCTCCGGCAGCTCCTACATGGGTCGGCGTCGTAATGCACTCTCAGCTATCATGGCTTCACTTCCGATACGCGAGATTGTCATGCGCCGTTTGCTTTGCCTGTTGTTGCTCGTGCTCGCCCTGCCGGCCAGCGCCGCCGGTTTGCTGGAGAGTCGCCCCAGCGCGACGCTGGGTTCGATCAATAACAGCGCCGACTTCCTGCCGGTGCGCGAAGCCTTTCAACTGAGTCTGGTCGAAGCAACGCCGCAATCGATCAGGCTGCGTTTCGTCGCCGCCGAGGGTTACTACCTCTACCGACACCGCTTGCAGTTTCGCAGCGACCCGGCGGACGTCACTCTTGGCCCTGCGCAACTGCCCAAGGGCGAACAGAAGCACGACGAGTACTTCGGCGATGTCGAGGTTTACCACGGGATTCTGGAAGTCGAACTGCCGCGCAGCGACGCGCGCGCCTTCACCCTGATCGTGAGCTATCAAGGCTGCGCCGACAAAGGCTTGTGCTATCCGCCGGAAACCGAACGCATGAGCATCGATGGCGGCAGCACATCCACCACCTGGAGCTGGAGGGAACTGGCGCTGTTCTTTCTCGCAGGCCTCGGGCTGACGTTCACGCCGTGCGTATTGCCGATGCTGCCGATCCTGTCCGGCGTGGTGCTGCGCGGCCAGGTCGGTGGCTGGCGCGGGTTCAACCTCTCGCTCGCCTACGTGCTGCCAATGGCCGCCTGCTTCGCTCTGCTCGGCGCGTTGATGGGCATGTTCGGCGCGCAGCTGAATCTGCAGGCGCGTCTGCAATCGCTCTGGGTGCTGGTGCCGTTCGCACTGTTTTTTGCGGTGTTTGCCTTGGCGATGTTTGGCGTCTTCGAACTCAAGCTGCCGCAGGCGATCAGCAGCCGGCTGGACCGAATCGCCGGCCGCACCGAAGGCGGCTCGTTGTGGGGCGCGGCGGTGCTGGGCGTGGTCTCAAGCCTGCTGGTATCGCCTTGCGTTTCCGCTCCGCTGGCCGGCGCGCTGCTGTACATCAGCGCCAGCGGCGACGCCTTGGGTGGCGGCCTTAAATTGTTCATGCTGGGTCTTGGCATGGGCGCGCCGTTGCTGTTGGTCGCCACTGGTGGCGCGGCATGGTTGCCCAAAAGCGGACCGTGGCTGGTGTATGTAAAAAACGCGATTGGCGTATTGCTGCTGGGCTTGGCGATAGGCCTGCTCAGCCGGGTTGTGCCAGGGCAGATCACGTTGCTGCTGATCGGCTTGCTTGCCGCAGGGGTCGGGTTATTTTTGGGCGCGCTGGAGTTCGTCTACAAACCACCGCGCAAACGTCTTGGCCAATTGCTCGGGATGTTCCTGCTGTTTTACGCGTTGGCGTGCTGGTACGGCGCGTTCAGTGGGCAGACCGACCCATTCAGCCCGATTGCTCAGCCGCGCACGATGGCGGGGACCGAGCCTGCGCAGAAGGCCGATACCTGGCAGACGATTACCACCCCGGCAGAGCTGGATCGAGTCCTCGCCGAGGCGAAAAACTCCGCGACCCCGCTGCTGCTCGACTGGTACGCCGACTGGTGCATCAGTTGCAAAGTGATCGAACATCAGGTGCTCACCGACGCCACCGTCGTCGACCGCCTCAACGGCTATCGCCTGATTCGCTTCGATATGACCGCCAGTAACGCCGATCAACGCGCCCTGCTCGATCGCTACAAGCTGTTCGGCCCTCCCGCACTGATGTTTTTCGGCAAGGATGGCGTCGAGCAGGCGGATGTGCGGGTGATCGGCGAGATCAACGCGGCGGACTTCGCCGAACGTGTCTCCCGGGCGAATGACCGGAATTAGCAAGCCGGTCACAAATTTCGCGCAATCATCGGCCATCGTGCCGGCTATTGCATAGAACTGGACAGTCACAAAGGCTTTGCGGCATAGTCGCCGGGTTCTGACAAATGCCCACAGATAACAAGGAACAGCAGATGGCAACGCTATTGGTTCTGCACGGACCCAACCTGAACTTGCTTGGCACCCGCGAGCCGGGCACCTACGGCGCCACCACACTGGCGCAGATCAACCAGGACCTGGAACGCCGTGCACGTGACGCCGGCCACCATTTGCTGCACCTGCAAAGCAATGCCGAGTACGAATTGATCGACCGCATCCACGCTGCCCGCAGCGAAGGTGTGGACTTCATTCTGATCAACCCGGCGGCTTTTACGCACACAAGCGTTGCATTACGTGACGCGCTGCTGGCGGTGAGCATCCCATTCATCGAAGTGCATTTGTCAAACGTGCACAAACGCGAACCTTTCCGCCATCACTCTTACTTCTCCGACGTAGCGGTGGGAGTGATCTGCGGCCTTGGCGCCAGCGGTTATCGACTGGCCCTGGAGGCCGCATTAGAGCAGCTTGAAAGACAGGCAACGGCTTGAACGACAAGCGTTGAACGCCCCTGACCGACCCTTGGGAGTTGATGATTCATGGATATCCGTAAAGTTAAGAAACTGATCGAATTGCTGGAAGAGTCCGGCATCGACGAGCTCGAGATCAAGGAAGGCGAAGAGTCGGTACGTATCAGTCGTCACAGCAAGACCCCAGCTCAGCAGTACTACGCACCTGCTCCGATGCACGCTCCGGCCCCTGCGCCTGTTGCTGCCGCTCCGGTTGCCGCCGCTGCACCGGCTGCGCCGTCCGCTCCAGTGCTGAACGGCACCGTTGCCCGTTCGCCAATGGTCGGCACCTTCTATCGCAAATCTTCACCAAGCTCGCCGTCCTTCGTTGAAGTCGGCCAGACCGTGAAAAAAGGCGACACCCTGTGCATCGTTGAAGCGATGAAGATGATGAACCACATCGAAGCTGAAACCAGCGGTGTGATCGAATCCATCCTCGTCGAAGACGGCCAGCCGGTTGAGTACGACCAACCGCTGTTCACCATCGTTTGAACCGCGGAGAAACTTTGATGACTGCGAAGTTGGAAAAAGTTCTGATCGCCAACCGCGGTGAGATCGCACTGCGGATTCTGCGTGCCTGCAAAGAGATGGGCATCAAGACCGTCGCCGTTTATTCCAAGGCTGACAAAGAACTGATGCACCTGGGCCTCGCAGACGAATCCGTCTGCATCGGTCCGGCCTCGGCCACCCACTCCTACCTGCACATTCCGGCGATCATCGCCGCGGCTGAAGTGACTGGCGCTACCGCCATTCACCCAGGCTACGGTTTCCTCGCGGAAAACGCTGATTTCGCTGAACAGGTCGAGAACTCCGGCTTTGCCTTCATCGGTCCGAAAGCCGACACCATTCGCCTGATGGGCGACAAGGTCTCGGCCAAGCACGCCATGATTGCTGCCGGTGTACCAACCGTTCCGGGCTCCGACGGCCCGCTGCCGGAAGACGAAGAGACCGCTCTGCGCATCGGTCGCGAAGTCGGTTACCCAGTGATCATCAAAGCCGCTGGCGGCGGCGGTGGTCGCGGCATGCGCGTTGTGCATAAAGAAGAAGACCTGATCTCCTTCGCGAAACTGACCCGCACTGAAGCTGGCGCGGCGTTCGGCAACCCGATGGTCTATCTGGAAAAATTCCTGACCAACCCACGTCACGTGGAAGTCCAGGTACTTTCCGATGGCCAGGGCCAGGCGATCCACCTCGGCGACCGCGACTGCTCGCTGCAGCGTCGTCACCAGAAGGTTCTCGAAGAAGCGCCAGCACCGGGCATCGACGAGAAGGCTCGCCAGGAAGTCCTCGCGCGCTGCGTCAAGGCGTGCATCGACATCAACTACCGTGGCGCGGGCACTTTCGAGTTCCTGTACGAGAACGGTGCGTTCTATTTCATCGAAATGAACACCCGCGTTCAGGTTGAGCACCCGGTTTCGGAAATGGTCACCGGTATCGACATCGTCAAGGAGATGCTCAGCATTGCCGCTGGCAACAAACTGTCGTACACCCAGGAGGACGTGGTCATTCGCGGTCACTCGCTGGAATGCCGAATCAACGCCGAAGACCCGAAAACCTTCATGCCGAGCCCTGGCACGGTCAAGCATTTCCACGCTCCGGGCGGCAACGGCGTTCGCGTCGATTCGCACCTGTACAGTGGCTATGCGGTTCCGCCTAACTACGATTCGTTGATCGGCAAGCTGATCACCTATGGCGCAACCCGTGATGAAGCGTTGGCGCGTATGCGCAATGCGCTGGACGAAATCGTTGTCGACGGGATCAAGACCAACATCCCGCTGCACCGCGACCTGGTCCGCGATGAAGGCTTCTGCAAAGGTGGTATCAACATCCACTACCTGGAACACAAGCTGGCGGGCGACAAGCACTAAGCTTTTAGCCTGATCAACAAAGCCGCCTTCGGGCGGCTTTGTTGTTTCTGCACTTCTCAGATATTTATAAAACTCTGTGGCGAGGGGGCTTGCCCCCTCGCCACAAGTTAGTTGTTCACTTCCGGACCCCGTCTACCCTGTCGTCTTCTGCCGCGCGCTCGCGTAAACTTGCGCGCTTATCGCGGCCCGCCAGGCTGCAATCAATATTTTTCAAAGGTGCCCGCCATGCCTTGGCTGCAAGTCCGTCTCGCCATCAGCCCAGAACAAGCCGAAACCTACGAAGACGCTTTCCTTGAAGTGGGCGCCGTGTCGGTGACCTTCATGGATGCTGAAGATCAGCCGATCTTCGAGCCGGAACTCAACACCACCCCGCTGTGGTCGCACACCCACTTGCTGGCCCTGTTCGAAGGTGGCACCGAAGCCACCAGCGTGCTGGCCCATCTGGAGTTGCTGACCGGCAGTCCATTGCCGGAAAACCACAGTGAAGTCATTGAAGACCAGGATTGGGAACGCAGCTGGATGGACGGTTTCCAGCCGATGCGTTTTGGTCAGCGCCTGTGGATTGTGCCGAGCTGGCACGCGGCGCCGGAACCGGACGCCGTGAATCTGCTGCTCGATCCGGGCCTCGCGTTCGGCACCGGCACGCACCCGACCACTGCGCTGTGCCTGGAATGGCTCGACGGTCAGGACCTGAAGGACTGCAACGTCCTGGACTTCGGTTGTGGCTCGGGAATTTTGGCGATTGCCGCTCTGTTGCTGGGCGCCAAAGAAGCTGTCGGCACCGACATCGACGTGCAGGCGCTGGAAGCGTCGCGCGATAACGCCGGGCGCAATAACATCGCCGAGGCGTTGTTCCCGTTGTATTTGCCAGAGGATCTGCCGCAGGTTCAGGCCGACGTGCTGGTGGCCAACATCCTCGCCGGTCCGCTGGTGTCGCTGGCGCCGCAACTGTCCAGCCTGGTGAAGCCTGGCGGCCGTCTGGCGCTCTCGGGCATCCTTGCCGAACAGGGCGACGAAGTGGCCGCCGCTTATGCGCAAGACTTTGATCTGGACCCGATTGCCAATCGCGATGGCTGGGTGCGCATCACCGGCCGTCGGCGCTAGAATGAGCCTCTGCACAAACCGGATCGCCGCATGACCGACAGCTTCGTCACTCAGTGCCCGCATTGCCAAACCAGCTTCCGCGTCAACCATGCTCAACTGAGCGTGGCCCGCGGAGTGGTTCGTTGCGGCTCGTGCCTGCAGGTATTCAATGCCGCCCAGCAATTGCTCGAGCAGGCCGGCAGAGAAGTGAACGCGCCGGTTGCTCCGACCGTCGTCGAAACTGCGGAGCCTCGCGCCATCAGCCAGAAACAATGGTCGGCGACCGAACTTGATCTGGACACGCTGGATCTGGATGAAGAACTCGCGCGACTCGAAGAGCGCGAAGTCCAGCCAGCCACGGAGTTCGCCCGGCAACGGGAAGACACCCTGAGCGCGCGCCGGGATAACAGCGAGCATGAAGAAGAGCCTTGGTCCGACAGTCTGTTCAGCGAATCAGCCGCCGATCGCGCCGAAGCGGCCGAACAGGCGGTCGCGCCTGAGCCGCCCCTCGAGCCGAGCAAACCCTCGCGCACCGAACCCTCCCTGTCGCTGTCGCTTGAACCCGTGGAACCGGACGATGAACCTCAGCCGCCGCAGCTGCGCCTGAACGATCCGCTCGATGCCCCGCTCCCTCACGAACGCTTGACGGCGTTGGCCGCCAGCGACGATTTCGACGACGAACGGCCTTCAATCGCGCCCCTGCGCAAGCGCCATGAACGCAGCGAAACGACCGAACGAGTCGAGGCCTTGCAAGACCTGACCGACGACCCGTTGCAACTCGACTGGCAACAACGCCGCTCCCCGTGGGGCCGGCGTTTACTCTGGCTGCTATTGGTGCTGCTCGGTGCCGCCGCGCTCGCCGGGCAATACATTGCCTATCACTTTGACGAAATGGCTCGCCAGGACCAGTACCGTCCGTGGTTCCAGCAAGTGTGTCCGCTCATTGGCTGCACCGTGCCCTCCAAGGTCGACATTGCCAAAGTCAAAAGCAGCAATCTGGTGGTGCGCAGCCATCCCGAGTTCAATGGCGCACTGGTAGTGGACGCGATCATCTACAACCGCGCACCCTTTTCCCAGCCGTTCCCGCTGCTGGAGCTGCGCTTCGCTGACCTTAATGGTCACCTGATCGCCAGCCGTCGCTTCAAACCCGGCGAATACCTTGGCGGCGACCTCGAAGGCATGGCGGAAATGCCGCCGCAAACGCCCATCCACATCGCGCTGGACATTCTCGATCCAGGTGCCAAAGCGGTGAACTACAGCCTGAGCTTTCATTCGCCCGAGTGAAGTCACCAGCGTTACGGCTTTGGCGGCATATTTCTGACTGCGACCGCTGATACCAAACCGCTGGCGATAACAAAATAACTGTTCAGATTTTGTTCAATTCAGCCTTTATCCAGTCATCGAGAGCGGGTATCATGCCCACCCTTTTTCGAACTCTAATGATCCGGCCCCACAACAGGGAAGTCCTATGTCGGCGGTACGCATCGGTCCATACACATTACACAACGGCTTGATCCTCGCCCCCATGGCGGGCGTCACCGATCAACCCTTTCGTCAGCTTTGCAAGCGACTGGGCGCAGGGCTGGTGGTTTCGGAAATGGTCACCAGCGACATGAGTCTGTGGAATACCCGCAAGTCGCGGATGCGCATGATCCACGAAGGTGATCCCGAGCCACGCTCGGTACAGATCGCCGGTGGCGATGCGCAGATGCTGGCGGACGCGGCACGGGCCAACGTCGAGCTGGGCGCGCAGATTATTGATATCAACATGGGTTGTCCGGCGAAGAAGGTCTGCAACAAGGCTGCCGGCTCCGCCCTGCTGAAAGATGAAGCATTGGTCACCGAGATCCTGCAGGCCGTCGTGGCGGCAGTGGATGTGCCGGTCACTTTGAAGATTCGCACCGGCTGGGACCGGGACAACAAGAACGGTTTGACGGTGGCGAAGATCGCCGAGCAATCGGGCATCGCGGCGTTGGCGGTTCATGGCCGAACCCGCGCCGACCTGTACACCGGTGAAGCCGAGTACGACACCATTGCAGCGATCAAGCAGGCGGTGTCGATGCCGGTGTTCGCCAACGGCGATATCGATTCGCCCGAGAAAGCCCGGTACGTGCTGAATGCGACCGGTGCCGACGGCTTGTTGATAGGCCGGGCTGCCCAGGGGCGGCCATGGATTTTTCGTGAGATCGAGCATTTCCTGCGTACCGGCGAAAAACTTCCGGCGCTGGAACTGATCGAGGTGGAACGCATTCTGCTAGAGCATCTGGCCGCACTGCACGCTTTCTATGGCGATGTGATGGGTGTCCGTATCGCTCGCAAGCATGTGGGCTGGTATCTCGCAACCTTGCCGGGCGCCAGGGAGTTCCGCGCCCACTTCAATCGTTTGGAAGATACGGAAGCACAATGCGCCAACGTTCAGGGCTTCTTCGCCGAACGTTACAAGAGCCTGGCAGGGGACGGAGAAGGGGTGGCCGCATGACGATGATGACCGAGACTTTAGTGAGTGGAACAGCACCCGTGAGCGACAACGTGAATTTGAAACAGCACCTCAATACGCCTAGCGAAGAAGGTCAGACCCTTCGCGGGAGTGTCGAGAAGGCGCTGCACAATTATTTCGCCCACCTTGAGGGCGCTGCCGTCACGGATGTGTACAACCTGGTGCTCTCCGAAGTCGAGGCTCCGCTGCTCGAGTGCGTGATGAACTACGTCAAGGGCAACCAGACCAAGGCCAGCGAGCTGCTCGGACTCAACCGGGGCACGCTGCGCAAGAAACTCAAGCAGTACGATTTGCTGTAAGCATTCAATCAAACCAGAAAGGCGCCCGCGTAAAACCGGTCGCCTTTTTTGCTGACTCCTTTGCTTTTTGATGGAAATTGAAATGACCGACCAGACTACCCGCCTGCCGATCCGCCGCGCCTTGATCAGCGTTTCCGACAAGACCGGGATCCTCGAGTTTGCCCAAGCGCTTGAAGCGCTGGGCGTCGAGATCCTTTCCACCGGCGGAACGTTCAAGCTGCTGCGCGACAACGGTGTTGCCGCAGTGGAAGTCGCTGATTACACCGGTTTCGCAGAAATGATGGACGGTCGGGTGAAAACCCTGCACCCGAAAATCCACGGTGGGATCCTCGGTCGTCGCGGTATCGACGACGCTGTCATGAACGAGCACGGCATCAAGCCGATCGATCTGGTCGCGGTCAACCTGTACCCGTTTGAAGCCACCATCAACAAGCCGGGCTGCGACCTGCCGACCGCGATCGAGAACATCGATATCGGCGGCCCGACCATGGTTCGCTCGGCAGCGAAGAACCACAAAGACGTGGCCATCGTGGTCAACGCCAGCGATTACGCCAGTGTCCTCGAAGGCCTCAAGGCCGGTGGCCTGACTTACGCTCAGCGCTTTGACCTGATGCTCAAGGCGTTCGAACACACCGCCGCCTACGACGGCATGATCGCCAATTACATGGGCACCGTGAACCAGGCCGCTGACACCCTCAGCACCGAAGATCGCAGCGAATTCCCGCGCACCTTCAACAGTCAGTTCGTCAAGGCTCAGGAAATGCGCTACGGCGAGAACCCGCACCAGAGCGCGGCGTTCTACGTTGAAGCCAAACCTGCCGAAGTCGGCATCGCCACCGCGACCCAGCTGCAAGGCAAAGAACTGTCGTATAACAACGTGGCCGATACCGACGCCGCGCTGGAATGCGTGAAAAGCTTCGTCAAACCTGCCTGCGTGATCGTCAAGCACGCCAACCCGTGCGGCGTGGCCGTGAGCCCGGACGCTGAAGGCGGCATCCGTCAGGCCTACGAACTGGCTTACGCCACCGATACCGAATCGGCGTTCGGGGGCATCATCGCTTTCAACCGCGAACTGGATGCCGAGACGGCCAAAGCCATCGTCGAGCGTCAGTTCGTCGAAGTGATCATTGCCCCAAGCGTGAGCGCCGAGGCCCGCGCAATTGTCGCGGCCAAGGCCAACGTGCGCCTGCTGGCGTGCGGCGAATGGTCGGCTGACCGTGCCGCTGGCTGGGACTACAAACGCGTCAACGGTGGCCTGCTGGTGCAGAGCCGCGACATCGGAATGATCGGCGCTGATGACCTGAAAGTCGTGACCAAACGCGCTCCGACCGAACAGGAAATCCACGACCTGATCTTCGCCTGGAAAGTCGCCAAGTACGTTAAATCCAACGCGATCGTCTACGCCAGGAACCGCCAGACCATCGGTGTCGGCGCGGGCCAGATGAGCCGCGTGAACTCGGCGCGCATTGCTGCGATCAAGGCTGAACACGCCGGTTTGCAAGTTGCCGGTTCGGTGATGGCCTCCGATGCGTTCTTCCCGTTCCGTGATGGCCTGGACAATGCGGCCAAGGTTGGCATCACTGCGGTGATCCAGCCAGGCGGCTCGATGCGTGATAACGAAGTGATTGCCGCTGCCGATGAGGCAGGAATTGCAATGGTGTTCACGGGAATGCGTCATTTCCGTCACTAAAAGCAGCTCTTTTCCCTGTAGGAGCGAGCTCGCTCGCGATAAACGATAAGGCGCCGCGTTTCTCCAGATGCCCCGCGTTATCGTTAACCACCATCGCGAGCAAGCTGGCTCCTACAGAGCTCCCCGAATTCAGCGTCATCCGAGGTTTTTGAAATGAATGTTTTGATCATTGGCAGCGGTGGCCGTGAACACGCCCTGGCCTGGAAAGTGGCTCAGGATCCGCGCGTACAAAAAGTGTTTGTCGCTCCGGGCAACGCTGGCACCGCCATCGAAGCCAAATGCGAAAACGTCGACATTGACGTGCTGGCACTTGAGCAACTGGCTGACTTCGCCGAAAAGAATGTCTCCCTGACCATCGTCGGCCCGGAAGTGCCACTGGTGGCCGGCGTTGTCGATCTGTTCCGCTCCCGCGGCCTCGACTGCTTCGGTCCGACCGCTGGCGCCGCTCAGCTGGAAGGCTCGAAAGCGTTCACCAAGGACTTCCTCGCGCGCCACAAGATCCCGACCGCCGATTACCAGAACTTCACCGAGGTCGAGCCAGCCCTGGCTTATCTGCGTGAAAAAGGCGCGCCGATCGTGATCAAGGCTGATGGCCTGGCCGCCGGCAAAGGCGTGATCGTAGCCATGACCCTGGCTGAAGCCGAAGACGCGGTGCGCGACATGCTCGCGGGCAACGCGTTTGGCGATGCCGGTTCGCGCGTTGTCATCGAAGAATTCCTGGATGGCGAAGAAGCCAGCTTCATCGTCATGGTCGACGGCAAAAACGTATTGCCAATGGCCACCAGCCAGGATCACAAACGCGTCGGCGACGGCGACACCGGCCCCAACACAGGCGGTATGGGTGCTTACTCC
>JALYPE010000199.1 GCA_030856525.1 Pseudomonadota bacterium
ACGGCTGTTCGACAGGGTAAAGGTGTCGGGGAACGCTTCACAGACCCGCGCGGCCAACGGCACCAGCAACCGATTGGCGGTACCGGCCACGGCGTTCTGTTCGTGCACGATCACCGGCACACCGGCCAGTCTGGCTGCGACGCCGCCAGGCCCGGTCACATAACCGCCGAAACCGACCACACACACCGGCCGCAGCCGACGAATGATCGCCCGCGCCTGCCAGACCGATTTGAGCAACATCAGCGGCGCTTTGAGCAGGGACAATTTGCCCTTGCCGCGCAAGCCGCTGGCGTTGATCCGGTGCAGCTCGATACCAGCCGCCGGAACCAGGTCGTTCTCGATGCCGCGCGGCGTACCGAGCCAGTGCACGGTGTAACCACGGGACTGAAACTCGCGGGCACAGGCCAGCGCCGGGAACACGTGGCCACCGGTGCCGCCCGCCATGATCAGCACGTTAGCGCCCATGGGTCGGCTCCTCGGCAAAGTCACTCTCCTGAAACTCCATCTCTTCACTGCCCAAATGGGTTCGGCTCTCCCATTCGATGCGCAGCAACAAGCCGAGACAGGCACAGCAGATCACCAGCGAGCTGCCGCCATAACTGAGGAAGGGCAAGGTCAGGCCTTTGGTCGGCAGCAGACCGACGTTCACACCGATGTTGATCAGGAACTGGCCGATCCACAGGAACGACAAGCCATAGGCGATGTAGGCCGCGAAAAACTGCTTGGCCTTTTCCGCCCAATAGCCGATGTACATGCCGCGAATACAGACGAAGGTGAACAACGCGACCGTCAACAGCGACCCTAACGCGCCCAGCTCTTCAGCCAGCACCGAGAACACGAAGTCGGTGTGCGCTTCCGGCAGATAAAACTGCTTCTGCACGCTGTTGCCCAGGCCGACGCCAAACCATTCACCGCGACCGAACGCGATCAATGCTTGAGACAATTGATAACCGGCACCGAACTGATCGGCCCACGGGTCGGCAAAGTTGGTCAGGCGCGCCATCCGATAAGGCTGCATCTGAATCAGCAGGACCACTGCACCCACCGCCAGCACGACCATCAGCATGAACCGGAACAGACCGACTCCGCCGAGGAACAGCATCGCCGCAGCGGCGCCCATCATGACCACGGTGGCACCGAAGTCCGGTTCCATCAGCAGCAGGCCTGCCATCGGCAGCAGCACGATGAACGGCTTGAAGAAGCCCATCCAGCTTTCGCGCACTTCTTTCTGACGACGCACCAGGTAGCCGGCGAGGTAGATCACCACAAACACTTTGGCGATCTCGGAAGGCTGCACGTTGAAGAAACTGAAACCGATCCAGCGCATCGAACCGTTCACTTCCCGCCCGATGCCCGGGATGATCACCATCACCAGCAAACCGAACGCACCGATCAGCATCAGCCAACCGAGGCGCTGCCAGGTGGCGATCGGGATCATCATGGTGACGATGCAGGCACCGAGGCCCAACACCACGTAAATCAAGTGGCGGATCATGTAATAAAGCGCACTGCCCGACTGCACGGCGGCGACTTCTGTGGAAGCCGAAGCGATCATGACCAGGCCGAGACCCAGCAGCGCCAGGCAGCCAGCGAGCATCGGGAAATCGAGGTCAATGCCGCGCCCGGTGATCAGCGGCGATGGATACGGCTTGATGATGTTGGCCAGGCTCATGCCAAGTCCTCCACGGCGCGGACGAACTGATGACCGCGGTCTTCGTAGTTCTTGAACATGTCGAAACTGGCGCAGGCCGGAGACAACAGCACCACGTCGCCGGGTTGCGCAGCGGCGCGGCATTGCTGCACGGCTTCGAGCAGCGAAGCGACGTGGATCAGCGGCACGGCGTCGCCGAGGGCCTGACCAATCTTGTCGGAGTCGCGTCCCATCAGGATTACGGCACGGCAGTTGGTCGCAACCGGATTACGCAGATCATTGAATTCGGCGCCCTTGGCGTCGCCACCGGCGATCAACACGACCTTGCCTTCGATATCTGCACCCAGGCCTTCGATGGCGGCCAATGCGGCGCCGACGTTGGTGGCTTTGGAATCGTTGTAGTAACTCACGCCGTCCAGATCACGGACCCATTGGCAGCGATGTTCAAGCCCGGCAAACGTGCGCAGGCTGGCGAGCATGGCGTCGAATGGCAGGCCGACCGCATGGCCCAGCGCCAGTGCCGCCAGGGCATTGGACTGGTTATGCGCGCCACGGATTTTCAGTTCACGGACCGGCATCAGGTTCTGGAATTCGAAGGCGAGGTATTTCTCGCCATTCTCTTCACGGATACCAAACGCCTTGAAATCGGGTTGGCTCAGACCGAAGGTCCAGCACGGCTGGCCCTCGCCCATCAATGGACGCGTCAGCGCATCCTGACGGTTGACCACAAACTGCCTGGCGCCACGGAAAATCCGGTGCTTGGCCAGATGATAGGCCGGCAGGCCGCTGTAGCGGTCCATGTGGTCTTCGCTGATGTTGAGCACAGTGGCGACTTCGGCGCCCAGGTGTTCAGTGGTTTCCAGCTGGAAACTCGACAGCTCCATCACGTACAGCTCGACGTCGTCGCTGAGCAGATCCAGCGCCGGAACACCGAGATTGCCGCCGACAGCAACACGCTTGCCCGCCGCTGCAGCCATCTCGCCGACCAGTGTGGTGACCGTACTTTTCGCGTTGGAACCGCTGATCGCGACAATCGGCGCTTTCGCGTTACGCGCAAACAACTCGATGTCGCCGGACAATTTCACACCACGGGAGGCGGCGGCCTGCAGGGCCGGGGTCGCCAGCGCCAGGCCGGGGCTCACGTAGAGCTCGTCGGCACGGCACAGAAATTCGACATCCAGCTCGCCACAACGCACTTCCACGTGCGGATAGTCACGCTTGAGCGTGGCCAGTTCCGGTGGATTTTCCCGCGTATCGGCGACGGCAAACGACGTGCCCCGGTTCGCCAGGAAGCGAACCAGGGACATGCCGCTCTTGCCGAGGCCGACAACGATGCGGAAGTGGTCAGAAGCGATCAGAGACACTCGTTCTACCTCAGCTTCAGGGTGGCAAGGCCAACCAGAACGAGAATCACGGTGATGATCCAGAAACGGACGATCACGCGCGGCTCGGGCCAGCCCTTGAGTTCAAAG
>JALYPE010000209.1 GCA_030856525.1 Pseudomonadota bacterium
TCGTTATGGTCTTCCTTCAACTCCTCGATTTCAGCCAGCACGCCGTACAGCGCCTGACGCGAGAAGCTGTCGCAATCGAAGGGGATCAGCACGCGATCAGCGGCAATCAACGCTGACACCGCATAAAAATTCAACGCTGGCGGTGTATCGAGGTAGATCCGGTCGTAATCCTCATCCAGCTCTTCCAGCAACTTTCGCAGTTTGTTGATCTTGTGTTTCGCCTCGAGCTTGGGCTGCAAGTCGGCCAGCTCGGCGGTCGCGGTGATAACGTGCAGGTTGTCGAACGGGGTTTCGTAGATATCGACTTTGTTTTTCTTCGAGAAGGGACCGGAAGACAGTGTTTGCTTGAAGAAGTCCGCAATGCCCATGGGGATGTCGTTGCCGGTCAGCCCTGTCAGATATTGAGTGGAATTAGCCTGGGCATCGAGATCCACCAATAAGGTGCGATAGCCCTCGCTGGCGCTGACCGCCGCCAGATTGCAGGCAATGCTGGATTTACCCACGCCACCTTTCTGATTGAACACCACACGCCGCATGTCAAAACCTCCGTGCATCAAAGAATGCCCGAGTGTAGTAGTCCGAAGCGCTGCTTAGCTACCTTGAAGGTATTCGGACTACAGAGTTATCCCCAATCTCACTCCACTCAGTTGAAAACTCGACGCGCATCTGAGTACCGGAGCTGACAGATTTCCTAGTAGAGATGTGGATAATGGCCAATCGACAGCTCTGCACCGACCAACCGATACATTTCGTTGAGCAAAATGTAACCAACATTTGCTACACGCCCGCTGCACCGGGATAATGCGCGCCACTCGGCGCTTAGCGTCACGTCAGCTGGATCGCGGTTTTGCGACTCACTGCGTAAAGAAAAGCCCGCAGGGGCGGGATGAATGCTTTGATCAACTTCAACATCGCCCAATGGCGCGCTTGGGCCCCTGGGCTCGAAAGCGTGGACGATTGGCAGACCTGGAGCCGACAACCGGTCGTACTTCAGGGCAGCGATGCCGCTCCCGACGTCTCGTTTCTGCCGGCCATGCAACGTCGACGGCTCAGCCGTTTGGCGCGAATGGCGTTCAGTGTAGGCTGGCCTCTGGCCGATGGTCGCCACGACTTACCGCTGGTCTTTATTTCCCGTCACGGCGAAACCCCGCGCACCTTCGAAATTCTCAGTGATCTTGCCGCAGATCAGCCGTTATCCCCCACACAATTCAGCCTGTCGGTCCACAATGCCGTTATCGGATTGTGGTCGATCATGCGCGGCGAAACCAGCGAAATGACGGCTCTCGCCGCGGCCGGTGACGGGCTTGAACACGGCGTGCTAGAGGCCGCCGCGCTGCTTAACGAAGGCGCCCAGGCGGTCTTGGTGATTGTGACTGAAGAGCAGCCGCCACAAGCCTATTCGGCCTGGATCGATGACGTGCCCTTCCCTTATGCGGTGGCTTTGCTGCTCACCCCGGGCAACGACTGGCAGTTGTCCCTGAGCAGCAGCCCTGCCGATGTGTCCACCGCCAACTGGCCCCATGCCCTGAATCTCTTGCGTACTCTGCTCGGCCAGCAGACCACCTGCCAACATGCCTGGAAAAAGCGCGTATGGACTTGGCAACGCAACCTGTAAACGGAAAAAACCGCGACGCCTATTACTGGCGTTTGCTGGCCACCGCCGCAAGCTTCACCCTGTTCGGGTTGGGCGGGCTGTGCCTGCGCCTGGTGATTTTCCCATTGTTGAGTTGCTTCCCCGGGGACGCCCAGACTCACCGGTTGCGCGCACGACGCACGGTCAGCCGCTGCTTCTGGTTTTTCGTCCGGTTCATGGCGCGTACCGGCGTGCTGACTTACGACATCCAAGGCGCGGAAAAACTGGGCCGGCCTGGGCAGATGATCATCGCCAACCATCCGTCGCTGATCGACGTGGTCTTCCTCATCGGCCTGGTGCGCCACGCCAACTGCGTGGTCAAGCAGAGCCTCTGGGAAAACCCGTTCACCCGTGGCCCGCTGCGCTGCACCGAATACATCAGCAACGACGGCAGCATGGACATGCTCGACGCTGCGGCTGATGCGCTGAGAAGTGGCCAGACGCTGATCATTTTTCCCGAAGGCACCCGCACCCAGCCTGGCGAATCACCGGCCTTTCATCGGGGTGGCGCGGCAATTGCGGTGCGTGGTGCGAAAATCGTGACGCCGGTGATCATAAAGGTCAGCCCCACCACATTGACCAAGGCCGAACCCTGGTATCGGATCCCGAAACGACGCGTGCACTTCAGTTTTCGTGTCGGGGCCGATATAGATCCACAGGCCTTCGCTGCGCTAGGCCCTGCGCCACAAGCCTCGCGCAAGCTCAATGACTATCTGCATGACTACTTTACCAAGGAGCTCGCCGAAGATGAGCGATCTACACCGTGAAATCAAACAACTCATCATCGACGCACTGGGCCTCGAAGACATCAACGTCGACGACATTGGCGACGACCAGACATTGTTCGGCGACGGCCTGAGCCTGGACTCCGTTGACGCACTGGAACTCGGCCTGGCGATTCAGAAAAAATACGGCATCAAAATCGACGCCGACGCCAAGGACACCCGCAATCACTTCAGCAACGTGACGAGCCTTGCGGCATTTGTCACTGCAAAACAGGCAGCTTGAGACCGGACCATGCAAACTCGTGACGACATTTTCAAAACCTTGCGCGATGCCTTGGTTGAACTCTTCGAGCTGGAGCCTGAACGCGTCAGTCTTGAATCCAACCTGTATCAGGATCTGGAGATCGACAGCATCGACGCGGTCGACCTGATCGACCACATCAAGCGTCAGACCGGCAAGAAAATTGCCGCCGAAGAATTCAAATCCGTGCGCACTGTCGGCGACGTGGTCGAGGCGGTCTACCGTCTGGTTCAACCGGCCGCATGAGCCGAATGATCGGCCTCGGCCTGCTGCTGGCGGGCCTGCTGTACCCCTTCGCGGTGTATTTCGGCATGGAACATTTCGCGCCGTGGCAGTTTGGTCTGCTGCTGGGCTGCCTGTGGCTGGCGCGTGCGATGTTCGGGGCGCGGCGGCCGGGCAGCTTGTGGATGGCACTGAGCGCGATCGTTTTCTGCCTTCTGCTGGCAGTGTTCAACAGCCCGCTGTTGCTGCGCTGGTACCCAGTGCTGATCAGTGCATTCATGCTCGGGCTGTTCGGTTTGAGCCTGAAATATGGTCCGCCGATGATCGAGCGCCTGGCGCGCTTGCGCGAACCGCGCTTGCCGCATAGAGCCATTGTCTACACCCGACAGGTAACAATCGTCTGGTGCGTGTTTTTCCTGTGTAACGGCCTGCTCGCCGCCGCCCTTACCCTGTGGGCGCCGCTGAGCTGGTGGATGTTGTACACCGGCCTGATTTCCTACGGACTGATGGGCCTGCTGTTTGCCATTGAATGGCTGATACGACAACGGGTACGAGGCCACCCATGATTTGGATAAAACTTGAGCAACTGTTGCTCAAGGCTCTACCGGAACGCGCCGTGACGGCCGAACCGGATTTGAATCACGCCCAGCTGTGCGCCAAGGCGTTGAGCCTGGCCGCCGGTCTGCAGGCCCAAGGTGTGCAGCGGATTGCCGTGCACCTCGAAGACGCCGCCGACCTCGCGATTGCGTTGCTGGGTGCCTGGCGCGCAGGTGTCAGCGTACTGCTGCCTGCCGATCTGCAAGCCCGCACGCGCTTGCGCTGGTCGGCAGAAGTTGATCTTTGGCTGACCGATCAGGCTGATGACGCGCATGTGAGTGATTTCCTGCATCCGCCATTGCCGACCGCCGCGCTCGACCTGGATCGCTGCGTACTGAGTCTGTGCACGTCCGGCTCCAGCGGCGAACCCAAGCGCATCGAAAAAACCCTGCGCCAACTGGCCAGCGAGGTTGAAGCGCTGGAGCAGTTGTGGGGCGCCGATCTCGGCAACGCCTGCATCATCGGCAGTGTGGCTACCCAGCACATCTACGGCCTGCTGTTCCGGGTGCTGTGGCCCCTGTGCGCCGGACGCACATTCGTTCGCAAGCAACTGGCTTTCCCGGAAGATCTGCAGCGCGCCAGCCGCGAACATCCGGCATTCGCCTGGGTCGCCAGCCCGGCACTGCTCAAACGCATGGGCGACAACCTCGATTGGCCAGCATTGAGCGCCGTCAGCCGGGTATTTTCTTCCGGCGGCGCATTGCCGGCCGAGGCGGCACACAGTCTTCAGCAACGCTTGCAGCAGTGGCCGACGGAGATCCTCGGCAGCTCTGAAACCGGTGGCATTGCTTGGCGCCAGGGCGATGAACTCTGGCAACCCTTTGCAGGCGTTGAATTGAGCCAGGACGCCGACGGCGCGCTGCTGATCGCCTCCCCTTACTTGCCGTCCGGCCATGTCGAGCACACAGCGGACGCCGCGCGCATCGAAACTGACGGTCGCTTTCAGTTGCTCGGCAGGCTCGACCGAATCGTCAAACTGGAAGAAAAACGTATCTCGCTGCCCATGCTGGAACAGGCGCTGGCGGACCATGAATGGGTCGCCGAAGCGCGTCTGGGCGTGGTGCAGGAGAGCCGCGCCTCGCTGGGGGCATTGCTGGTGCTGAGCGAGTCGGGCCTGCATGCCCTGCGCAATCAGGGCCGACGTACTCTCACGGAGGAACTGCGTCAACATTTACGCCAGCATTGTGAAGCCCTCGCGCTACCGCGTCGCTGGCGTCTGCTGCGGCAGCTGCCGTTGAACGCTCAAGGCAAACTGCCTCAAGCCGAGGTCGAGGCTCTGCTGCTGGCGCCGCGTCCGCAAACACCGGAAGTGCTGCAACAGATTGAAGCCGAGGGCGAATGGAATCTGCAGATCGCCGTGCCGCCAGACCTTGCGTATTTCAGCGGCCATTTCCCGCAGACGCCGGTCTTGCCCGGCGTGGTCCAGGTGGATTGGGCGCTCAACCTGGCTCAGCGATTGATGGCGCTACCCGGGAAGTTCGCCGGCATGGAAGTCCTGAAGTTTCAGCAACTGGTACGCCCAGGCGATGAAATCCAGCTGCACCTGCGCTTCGACGCCAGTCGCAACAAACTGTATTTCTCATACCGAAACGAAACGGCCACCTGTTCCAGCGGACGAATTTTGCTGGAGTATGCCCGTGACTGAGCCGAGAACCCTTGTAACAGCTGCCGAAGGCTGCGTCCGGGCGCGAAGCGCACGCCTCAACAACACGCCGATCATTCTGAAAAACGGCGAGCGCCGAATGACGACCGCTGCACGCTCGGACGCAGGCTTCGCCAGCTGCTACAAGGGCAGGGTGAAACGTTATGCATAACCCCTGCGCCGTTGTCCCGGTGTATAACCACGAAACCGCGATCACCACCGTGGTGGAGGCGCTGATCACCTGCGGCCTGCCGTGCATTCTGGTGGACGACGCCAGTGATCAACCCTGCGCAAAGGTGCTGGATCAGCTGGCCGAGCGTGAGGGCGTTTACCTGATCCGGCTCGCCGCCAATGAAGGCAAGGGCGGCGCCGTGATGACCGGCCTGCGCGAAGCTTCGCGCCTTGGCTTCACTCATGCTTTGCAGGTCGACGCCGACGGTCAGCACGATTTGCAGGATGTCGCCCTCTTCATCGAACAGTCCCGCGTGCACCCGGCATCGGTGATCTGTGGCTATCCGCAATACGATGCCAGCGTGCCGAAAGGCCGTTTGTACGCACGCTACCTGACCCACGTGATGGTCTGGATCAACACCTTGTCGCTGCAGATCCGCGATTCCATGTGTGGCTTTCGCGTGTACCCGCTACCTCCCACGCTGATGCTGATCGATAGCGCCAAAATCGGCAAACGCATGGACTTCGATTCCGACATTCTGGTGCGTCTGGCGTGGCGTGATCAGCCGATGCAGTGGCTGCCGACCAGGGTTCGCTACCCGCTGGACGGCGTTTCACATTTCCGGATGTTCCACGACAACGTGCTGATTTCCAGCATGCATACCCGTCTGTTCTTCGGCATGTTGCTAAGGGCGCCGATGATCCTCTGGCGGCGGTGGCAAGCATGAGCGGCGATACCGATAAAAAGCATTGGGCCGACCGTCAGGAGCGCGGCAGTTTCTGGCTGATGAAATTCACTGCGACCGCCGCCAAATTGCTGGGTCGTAGACTGCTGAGTCCGCTGTTGTACGGCATCGTCCTGTACTTTTTCCTGTTTGGCCGCAGTGCCCGCCGCAGCGCCTGGCAATACCAGCATCGGCTGGCCGACTGGAGCGGTCGCAGCGAATTGCGACCGACCCACTGGCGCGTGTTCGGCCAGTTCATGGCGTTCGCCGATTCCATGCTCGACAAACTCGACGTGTGGAACGGCAAACTGAGCATCGAGCAGATCGAAATCATTGATCCGGCGCTGCTGCGTAATCAGCTGCGCGGCACTCGCGGACAACTGCTGGTAGGCGCACATCTGGGCAACCTCGAAGTCTGTCGCGCGCTGGCCGAGATCGGCGAACAAGTCACGATGAACGTGCTGGTACACACCAAGCATGCCGAGCAGTTCAACCGTCTGCTGGGCGAAGCCGGCGCAACCAATCTGCGCTTGATTCAAGTCAGCGAACTCGACCCGCTGATCATGCTGCAATTGCATGAACGCCTGGAGCGTGGCGAGTGGCTGGCGATTGCCGGCGACCGTGTGCCGCTGCATGGCGGGCGCAGCGTAACGGTGGACTTCCTCGGTCATCCAGCTGCGTTCCCGCAAGGCCCATGGTTGCTGGCAGGACTGCTGAAGTGCCCGGTCAATCTGCTGCTGTGCCTGAAAAAACCGACAGGCGCGTATCGACTGACCCTGGAGCCGTTCGCCGACGCCGTGGTGTGGAAGCGCAGCGACCGCGAGCAGGTCATTCATCAGTGGACCTCCCGCTACGCCGCACGCCTGGGCCACTATTGCCTCGAAGCGCCTCAACAATGGTTCAACTTTTACCCTTTCTGGAAGACCGATGACGACGCCAACGCTTGAGCCGGTAACCTTCGGCGAACTCCCTTTGCGCATCGAAGACGTGCTGGCGACGGCCAATCGTCAGGCGCCAACGCAGTTGCAAGACGACGCCGTGTACCGCGAGCGCATCGCCAAGGGCGCGCGGTTTCTCGATTCCCTGCTGGACAGGGAAGGTGTGATTTATGGCGTGACCACCGGTTATGGCGATTCCTGCGTGGTCGCCGTTCCGCTGCACCACGTCGAAGCGTTGCCGCGTCATCTCTACACGTTCCACGGCTGCGGCCTGGGTAAATTGCTTGATGCGCAGGCGACTCGCGCCGTACTTGCTGCGCGTTTGCAGTCGCTGTGCCACGGCGTGTCCGGAGTGCGCGTTGAACTGCTGGAACGCCTTCAGGCGTTTCTGCAGCACGACATCCTGCCGCTGATCCCGGAGGAAGGTTCGGTGGGCGCCAGCGGTGATCTGACGCCGTTGTCGTACGTTGCCGCCACCTTATCCGGCGAGCGTGAAGTGATGTTCCGCGGTGAGCGTCGCCAGGCGGCGGACGTCCATCGCCAATTAGGCTGGCAACCGCTGATACTGCGCCCCAAAGAAGCGCTGGCGTTGATGAACGGCACAGCTGTCATGACCGGTCTGGCCTGCCTCGCCTTCGCCCGTGCCGATTACCTGCTGCAACTGGCCACGCGCATCACCGCGCTGAACGTGGTCGCGCTGCAAGGCAATCCCGAGCATTTCGACGAACGCCTGTTCGCCGCCAAACCTCATCCAGGCCAGATGCAAGTTGCCGCGTGGTTGCGCAAGGATCTGGCGATCGACGCGCCGACCGCGCCGCTGCATCGCCTGCAGGACCGCTATTCCCTGCGCTGCGCGCCGCACGTGCTCGGCGTTTTGGCTGACAGCCTGAACTGGCTGCGTTCGTTCATCGAGATTGAACTCAACAGCGCCAACGACAACCCGATCATCGACGCCGAGGCCGAACGCGTGTTGCACGGCGGGCATTTCTACGGCGGCCATATCGCCTTCGCCATGGACAGCCTGAAGAACCTCGTGGCCAACGTCGCCGATCTGCTCGACCGGCAACTCGCTTTGCTGGTGGACGAGCGTTACAACCACGGCTTGCCGAGCAATCTGTCCGGCGCCAGCGCGGACCGGGCGATGCTCAATCACGGCTTCAAAGCCGTGCAGATCGGCACCAGTGCCTGGACCGCCGAAGCGTTGAAAAATACCATGCCGGCCAGCGTGTTCTCGCGCTCCACCGAATGCCACAATCAGGACAAAGTGAGCATGGGCACCATCGCGGCCCGCGATGCGATTCGGGTGCTGGAGCTGACCGAACAGGTGGCTGCCGCTACCCTGCTCGCCGCAAATCAGGGCGTGTGGTTGCGCAGCAAGGCTAAGGATGCGCGCCCATTGCCGCCAGCGCTGGCAGCGATGCACGAAGAATTGGCCAGAGACTTCCCGCCGGTCATTGAAGACCGCGCACTGGAAGGTGAATTGCGCCTGTGCCTGCAAAGAATTGCCGAACAACACTGGAGGCTGCATGCGTAGCAAGGGAGTGCTTCACGTCGATACGGAAATCCTCGTGCCGTTTTTCGACGTCGACACCATGAACGTCGTGTGGCACGGCCACTACGTCAAATACCTGGAGGTTGCCCGCTGTGCATTGCTGGACCGGATCGGTCACAACTACACCGCGATGGTCGAGTCGGGTTACGCCTGGCCGGTGATCGACCTGCAATTGCGCTACGTGCGCGGCGCCGTATTCGGCCAGAGGCTGAACGTGCGCGCCAATCTGGTGGAGTGGGAGAGCCGGCTGAAGATCAATTACCTGATCAGCGACCAGCAAACCGGCGAACGCTTGACCCGTGCCTGCACCGTGCAGGTGGCCGTCGAGATGAGCAGCCGCGAAATGCAATTGGCCTCGCCGAAGGTCTTTACCGATGCCGTCGAAAGGGCGCTGCCATGATTTTCTGTTACCCCCGTTCTCCTGTGGGAGCGAGCTTGCTCGCGAAAAACGTCCGGGCGGCGCGCTCACTCAGGCAGCACGCGTTATCGTTGACGTCCATCGCGAGCAAGCTCGCTCCTACAGTGCTGTGCATGTTGCTGGGCATTCCAGGCCTGGCACAGGCTTTCGATCTGCAACAACTCAGCGATCAACTGGCGAAACCCGAGGTGATCCACGGCAACTTCACTCAGGAAAAACACCTGCGCGCGCTGTCCAAACCACTGACCAGCAGAGGCACGTTTGTGCTGTCGAAACAGCATGGCCTGCTGTGGCTGCTGAAAACGCCTTTGCAGCAGGATTACCGCATCACCGCCAAAGGCATCGCCCGCCGTGACGTCAATGACTGGCAGAGGCTGCCGGGCAAAAGTGCCGGCGCTGAGCAGAACCGTTTGTTCCTCGCCGTACTGCAAGGCGACAGCAGCGGCTTGCAGCGCGATTTCGAGCTGTCGTTGAACGGCAGCGCACAGGACTGGAAGCTCACGCTGATCCCGCGTTCGCTGCTGCTCAAGCAGGTGTTCAATCAGATCAACATCGCCGGCGGCGACTTGGTGCACAGCATTGAACTGCTCGAAACCCAGGGCGACAGCACCTTGCTGCGCCTGCAGGACAGCACCAGCGCGCAACCGCTGAGCGATACGGAGAAGCATGATTTTGCCGAGTGAACGAATGCTCCCGCGGCTGTTTTTGATGCTGCTGCTGGCGGTGCTTGCGCTTGCCGGTTGGCAATGGCGTGACGGCGCACCGCTCTCGGCCAA
>JALYPE010000215.1 GCA_030856525.1 Pseudomonadota bacterium
GGTTAAGCGGATGCTCAGTATATCGATCCGGCCCAACAAACGTTGGGCCTTGTGTACATTTATTGCCGAAAGTTACTCCAACGCTTTCCAGATCTCCGTGGCGTATTCGCGAATGGTCCGATCCGAGGAGAACCAGCCCATACGGGAGGTGTTCAACACTGCCGAACGCCACCATTGCTGCGAATCATGCCAATGCGCTTCGACGCGCATCTGCGCATCCCAGTAGGAATCGAAATCGGCACACACCAGGAAGCGGTCGTAGTCGATCAACGAGTCGATGAACCCGGCATAACGCGACGGATCATCCGGCGAGAACACCCCGCCGCGGATCGCTTGCAGCACATCATTGAGGCGATGCGAGGCAGCAATGTCCGGCGTCGCATTGAACTCGTGGTTCTGCTTGCGCGCTTCTACCTGCTGCGCGCTCAGGCCGAAAATGAACATGTGCTCGGCGCCGATGCGCTCGCACATTTCCACGTTCGCGCCGTCCAGCGTGCCGATGGTCAATGCGCCGTTGAGGCCGAACTTCATGTTGCTGGTGCCGGACGCCTCGAAACCTGCGGTGGAAATCTGCTCCGACAAATCCGCCGCCGGAATAATGCTTTCCGCCAGGCTGACGTTGTAGTTGGGCAGGAACACCACTTTCAGCAAGCCGCGCACGGTCGGGTCGTTATTCACTACCCGGGCAATGTCGTTGGTCAGTTTGATGATCAGCTTGGCCTGGTGGTAACTGGCAGCGGCCTTGCCGGCGAAAATCTTCACGCGCGGCACCCAGTCGGTTTCCGGCTCGGCACGAATCGCCTGATACAGCGCGACGGTGTGCAGCAGGTTAAGCAACTGGCGTTTGTATTCGTGAATCCGTTTGACCTGCACGTCGAACATCGCCGCCGGATTGACCGCCACGCCGAGTCGCTCGTGAATGATGTAGGCCAGGGCTTTCTTGCTGTGCAGACGCTGCTCGGCGAAGGCTTTTAGGAACGCCGGTTTCTCGGCGAACGGTTCGAGATCGAGCAAACGTTCTTCAGGGTTATCCAGCAGATCCGGCCCAAGCGCATCGACCAGCATCGAGGTTAATTCCGAGTTGGCCTGATACAGCCAGCGGCGGAAGGTGATGCCGTTGGTCTTGTTGTTGATTCGCTCCGGGTAGAGCTTGTGCAGCTCGGAGAACACAGTTTTGCGCATCAGCTGCGTGTGCAGCCCCGATACGCCGTTGACGCTGTGCGAACCGAGGAACGCCAGGTTACCCATGCGCACACGGCGGCCGTTGTCTTCTTCGATCAGCGATACGGCGCGCAGCACATCGAAATCGTGAACGCCTTTGGCGCGCAGCGAGTCGATGTGTTGAGCGTTGATCAGGTAGATGATCTGCATGTGCCGCGGCAGCATGCGTTCCATCAGCCCGACCGGCCAGGTTTCCAGCGCTTCGGGCAACAGCGTGTGGTTGGTGTACGACAACGTGTCCACTGTGACCTGCCACGCCGCATCCCACGCCACGTCATAGACGTCGACCAACTGACGCATCAGTTCGGCGACGGCAATCGAAGGGTGAGTGTCGTTGAGCTGGATGGCCGCGTGGTCGCCCAACGTCAGGACGGAGGTGTGCATGTTGCGATGGCGTCGCAGCAAATCCTGCAACGACGCTGCAACGAAGAAATATTCCTGACGCAGGCGCAGTTCCTGGCCGGCCTCGGTGCTGTCCGCCGGGTAAAGCACGCGGGAAATACTTTCGGCCCGGGCAACTTCCGCCACGGCCCCCAAGTGATCACCGGCGTTGAAGCGTTCCAGGTGCAAGTCTTCCACAGCGCGGGCGCGCCACAGGCGCAAGGTATTGACGCTCGCCCCGCGCCAGCCGACCACCGGCGTGTCGTACGCAATGGCGCGCACGGTTTCCGCCGGGGTCCAGACTTGTCTGGTTTTGCCCGATTCGTCGGTGACCGTTTCAACGCTGCCGCCGAAACCGATCGGATACACCACTTCTGGTCGCTCGAACTCCCATGGGTTGCCGAAATCCAGCCAGTGTTCGGTCTGCTCCTGCTGCCAGCCATCGACGATGGCCTGGCGGAACAAGCCGTGTTCGTAACGAATGCCATAACCGTGACCGGCGATGCCGAGGGTCGACATGCTTTCCATGAAGCACGCGGCCAGACGGCCGAGGCCGCCGTTGCCCAGAGCAGCATCGGGTTCTAGCAAGCGGATGCGCTCGATGTCGACGCCGAGCTCGGTCATGGCTTCGCGGGCGACGTCAAGCAGGCCGAGGTTGCTCAGGCTGTCGTAGAGCAGCCGGCCAATGAGGAATTCAAGAGAGAGGTAATAAACCCGTTTCTGACCTTTACGATAGATCTGCCGGGTGTGGTCCATCCAGTGCTCGACCATGTGATCGCGCGCGGCGAGCGCAATGGCTTCGAACCAGTCGTGATCGAATGCGTGATCCGGGTCTTTGCCCACCGCGTAGGTGAGTTTGGTCAAGACGGCGTCGCGAAATGCGGCCACCTCTGCTTCGCGAACAAGTGGTTCTTGAGTCATCGATAGGACCTCGAGCGAGCGTGAAGTTTCTGAGCCTAGACGCTCTGACAGGCAGCCGACGCTCTTGTTCGGCAGTTTTTCCTGATAGTGCGAAATCCGTCGTCATTACTTTGGCAGATGCCTGAATCAATGCAGGGGCCGTGCCGGAAAACCAACCGTTTGGCACGGACCGGTAAAAAATCTGGCGAAAGGTTGTTCAAAAATCCACCAGTCCCGGTATGATCGCGCGCCCTGATGCACACGCTGGTAACAACCGATGATGAAGTCCAACCTGATCGCTGCCGCCGAGATTGATCGCCTCGATACCTGGGCCAAGTACTCTGCGCCTATGTGCGGCTCCTGCGTATCCAGCTGCTGCACGCTGCCCGTCGAGGTCAAGATCAAGGATCTGATCCGCATCGGCATCGTCGATGAATTCGAGCGTGGTGAACCGGCGAAAAACATCGCCAAGCGTTTGCAGAAGGAAGGGATCGTCGAGCGCTACAACCAGAAATCGGAAATCTTCACGCTGCAGCGCATGAGCAATAACGATTGCCTGTACCTGGATCGTAAAAGCCGTTTGTGCACGATTTATGAAAAGCGTCCTGATACCTGCCGCAATCATCCGAAAATCGGCCCACGGCCGGGGTATTGCGCGTACAAGCCGAAGGAAGTGGCGCGCGAGACCAGCGCCAGCCGCCGGACACTCGAGAAGTTCTGATCCAACATTTCGCCGTCTGACAGGGCCTCATCGCGAGCAGGCTCACTCCCACAGAGTTCGGCGGTGTCCACAGTTTTTGTGAACACCACACTTCACTGTAGGAGTGAGCCTGCTCGCGATGGGGCCAGCACATTGAACACACAAACCCCAGACAAACAAAAACGCCCCCGATCTCGCGATCGGGGGCGTTTTTTTAAGCGCTAACTAAGTCGAAACTCAGTTGCCGCTTTTCTTGGCAGCGCGGGTACGCTCGCTTTCGCCCAGGATCTTCTTGCGAAGACGGATGGACTTAGGAGTGACTTCGCACAATTCGTCTTCTTGAACGAATTCCAGAGCCTGTTCCAGGGTGAAACGGATAGGCGGAACCAGAGCGATGGTTTCGTCTTTACCCGAAGCACGCATGTTGTCGAGCTTCTTGCCTTTGGTTGGATTGACGCCCAGGTCGTTGTCGCGGCTGTTGATGCCGACGATTTGACCTTCGTACACGTCTTCACCGTGACCCAGGAACAGTTTGCCGCGAGCTTGCAGAGTTTCCAGCGAGTAAGTCAGAGCCTTACCGGTAGCAACCGAAACCAGCACGCCGTTCTGACGGCCGGACATGTCGCCGGACTTCATCACGTCGTAACGGTCGAAGATCGAGGTCAGGATGCCTGCACCGGAGGTCAGGGTCAGGAACTCGTTACGGAAACCGATCAAGCCACGAGCCGGGATGTTGTACTCAAGGCGCACACGGCCCTTGCCATCCGGAACCATGTTGGTCAGGTCGCCCTTACGGATACCGATTTGCTCCATGATTGAACCTTGCGATTCTTCCGGCAGGTCGATGGTCACGTTTTCGTACGGTTCGTGCTTGACGCCGTCAACCATACGGATGATCACTTCCGGACGACCAACACCCATTTCGAAGCCTTCGCGACGCATGGTTTCGATCAGTACCGAGAGGTGCAGCTCACCACGGCCGGAGACTTTAAACTTGTCGGCGCTGTCGCCTTCTTCAACGCGCAGGGCAACGTTGTAGAGCAGTTCCTTGTCCAGACGTTCCTTGATGTTACGGGAAGTCACGAACTTGCCTTCTTTACCGCAGAAAGGCGAGTCGTTTACCTGGAAGGTCATGGAAACGGTCGGCTCGTCAACGGTCAGCGGCTTCATCGCTTCAACGTTCAACGGGTCGCACAGTGTGTCCGAGATGAACAGTTGATCGAAACCGCTGATGCAGACGATGTCGCCGGCAGCTGCTTCTTCAACGTCGATGCGGTGCAGACCGTGGTGACCCATCAGCTTCAGGATACGACCGGTACGCTTCTTGCCGTCGGCGTCGATAGCGACAACCGGAGTGTTCGGCTTGATGCGACCACGAGCGATACGGCCAACGCCGATTACACCCAGGAAGCTGTTGTAGTCCAGAGCCGAGATCTGCATCTGGAACGGACCGTCACGGTCAACTTGCGGCGCAGGTACGTTGTCGACGATCGACTGGTACAGCGGGGTCATGTCTTCAGCCATGTCGGTGTGTTCCAGACCGGCAATGCCGTTCAGGGCCGAGGCGTAAACGACTTTGAAGTCCAGCTGTTCTTCGGTAGCACCGAGGTTGTCGAACAGGTCGAAGATCTGATCCAGAACCCAGTCCGGACGCGCGCCTGGACGGTCAACCTTGTTGATCACCACGATTGGACGCAGGCCGGCTTCGAAAGCCTTCTTGGTCACGAAACGGGTTTGCGGCATAGGGCCGTCTTGAGCGTCAACCAGCAGCAGAACGGAGTCAACCATCGACATTACGCGCTCAACTTCACCGCCGAAGTCGGCGTGGCCCGGGGTGTCCACGATGTTGATGTGGAAGCCGTTCCAGTTGATGGCGGTGTTTTTCGCCAGAATGGTAATACCGCGCTCTTTCTCCTGGTCGTTGGAGTCCATCACGCGCTCGTCGTTGAGCTCGTTGCGCTCCAGGGTGCCGGATTGACGCAAGAGTTTGTCTACCAGGGTGGTTTTACCGTGGTCAACGTGAGCAATGATGGCGATGTTGCGTAGATTTTCGATCACTTGTGTATCTCGATCAGAGGATTCGGTGTGCTGACAAGTCTTGGCAGCGATTAACAGTAGAGTCAGGCCTTGCCGTTACAGCTTTACGGCAGAGTCGGGGGGCCGGTGACGCAGGCCACAGGCAAACAGCCCCGGGCTCTTAGCTCGGTCGATAAACGCGCACATTGGCATGCCCCTCACTGAGCAAATGGTGGGCATGCAGGCGACTCATCACGCCTTTGTCGCAATACAGCAGGTACTGGCGAGTAGGGTCCAGTTCCTTGAAACGAGCGTTCAATGCATAAAACGGCATCGCTTTTACCTCAATGCCAGCGAGTTCCAGCGGCTCGTCCTCAACAGCATCCTGATGACGGATGTCGATGATGATCTGGCCCGCCAGTGCTTCGCTGACTTCTTCAATCTGCAAGTCCTGGCCCAATTCGTCGATCACGCGATCGATCGGCACCAGTTTGGCGTTCTCGAGCGCACGCTCAAGGACTGCCATGTCGAATTCTTTCTCTTCATGCTCCACGCGCGGACGCTTGGCGTGGGTCTTGGGGTTAACCGAGATGACCCCACAGTATTCCGGCATGTGCTTGGCGAAATCGGCAGTCCCGATTTCGTTGGCCAGGTCGATGATGTCTTGCTTGTGACTGGCGATCAGCGGACGCAAGACCAGCTTGTCGGTCACGCAGTCGATCACGGACAGGTTCGGCAATGTCTGGCTCGACACCTGGGAAATCGCTTCACCGGTGACCAGCGCTTCGATTTCCAGCCGATCGGCAATACGGGAAGCAGCGCGCAACATCATACGCTTCAAAACTACACCCATATGACTGTTATCGACTTTCCCGAGAATTTCCCCCAGGACTTCCTCGAACGGCACACTGACAAATAACACGCGCTGGGAGCTGCCGTACTTCTTCCAGATGAAGTGCGCGACTTCCATAACGC
>JALYPE010000223.1 GCA_030856525.1 Pseudomonadota bacterium
ATCCCCGTTGGGTTGCGAAGCAACCCCGTCTTATTAAAAGCATTGGGACGGCTTCGCCGTCCAACGGGGATAAATCCCCTCACCACAGATAAATCTCCTCACCACAGATAAGCCCTCAAGCCACAGATAAATCCCCTCACCACAGCTAACCCCTCGCCACAGGTGATCTGCGTAGCCTTTATTGTTTGCCCAGCGCAAAGTTGGGCAGATTGCCCATCGGCTGAGCGAACTGATAGGGAATCGATACCAGGCCCAACCCGGTATTGCGCTGCACTACGAAATGCAGGTGCGGCCCGCTGCTGTTGCCGGTGTTGCCTGACAGCGCCAAGGCACTGCCCACCGACACCCGCTGGCCCTCCCGAACGCTTACCGAACCCTGTTGCAAGTGCAGATAAACGCCCATCGTCCCGTCATCGTGCAGCACTCGTACGAAATTGCCCGACGGATCAGTGCCGCGGCCAGTCTGTTTATTCTCGGTTTTCACGACGATGCCGCCGCGCGCCGCGATTATCGGCGTGCCTTCGGGCATGGCGATGTCCATGGCGTAGCGGTTTTTCGGGCCGTAGTGGCTGTATTGGCCGTTGGCACCCTGACTCAGACGAAACGGGCCGCCGCGCCACGGCAACGGGTATCGATAGGCCATGGCGGCGCCTGAAGGGTCGCCCAGGGAATATTCGAACCTGGGGACATACACGAGCGGTCGACCGGTCTGTCTGGCCGTGAGCAACGCCAGGCGGATCCTGCTGCGCGCCGGCAAGACTCGCCGGATCGGTCGGCTCGGCGCGCCATTGACGTTCTTCAGCGCTGAGAAACTCAGCTCGATTTCGACCGGGGCGTACAGGTCGTTGCGCACGAACACACTGTCCGCGCCCTTCTGCTTCTGGATGTCGAGGTACACCTGTCGCTCGAGGTGTTCTTCCATGCGATCACGAAAAACGAACACCTTGGAGCCTTTCGTAGGGCGGTCGCTGTAGGAGACCACGCCGTGGACATCTTTGGACTTGTAGATGGTCATGGCCAGGGCCGACGTGCAGGCCATGAACAGACCACAGAACAACAACAGGCGCGCGAGCATGGGCAGGTATCTGTCGAGTGAGACTTGGGTTGGAGCCTAGCAGGTGCGAAGGATCTGAGTCGTGGGTAGATGTTTCAAATGGCCAGGCTGGGAGATGAGCGGTGAAGTAACGGTCCCTTCGCGGGCAAGTCGGATTGCCGAATCACTCGCTCCCACAGTGGATGTCATTACCCTGTGGGAGCACGGCTTGCCCGCGAAGCGCTCTGTCGGGCGACGAAGATTACGCGCCCGGAATGAAATGCTTCTGCGCCGTACCGCGCGCGATCAGGCGCGAGATGTAATCGAGCTTCTGCGCATCCTGATCGACGAAGCGGAACGTCAGCTGCAGCCACTCGCTATCGGCTTTCTGCTCGAACGCCACGATTGCGTGCAGGTAGCCATTCAAACGCGCGACTTCGGCATTGTCGCCCTGCTCCATATCGAGCACGGCGCTGTCGAGGATTTGCGGAAGCGCCTCGGTGCGCTTCACCACCAACAAGGCCTCTTTGAGGCTGAGGGCCTTGATCACGCATTGCTGAATGCCGTTTGGCAAACGCAGCTGGCCTTGGCCACGGCCGCTGGAAGGCGCTGATGAGGCAGCGGGTGCCTTGACCGGTTGACTGTTGAGCAAACCTCGCGGTGCCGCGCTGGCCGCTGAAGCTGGCGCGACTGGAGCAGGTCTGGCGGCAGCTACCGGCGCAGGCGTTGCAGGTGCGCCGGCCGCGACAGGCTTGCCACCGGTCAATGCACTCAAGGAATCGTTGCCGAACGCCGAGTTCATCTTGGTCGGGGCGCTGTTCATCAAGGTATCGAGTTTGCCGACCTTGTTTAGCGCCTGCTTGACCTTGGTCAGCAGTTGTTCGTTGGTGAAGGGCTTGCTGACATAGCCGGAAACGCCGGCCTGAATCGCCTGGACGACGTTCTCTTTGTCGCCACGACTGGTCACCATCACGAAAGGCATGGTCTTGAGGTTGTCCTGTTCGCGGCACCAGGTCAGCAGTTCCAGGCCGGACATTTCCGGCATTTCCCAGTCGCACAGGACCAGGTCGAACGCTTCGCGGGCCAGAATCGCCTGAGCTTTCTTGCCGTTGACCGCGTCTTCAATGCGGATGCCCGGGAAATAATTACGCAGGCATTTTTTTACCAGGT
>JALYPE010000229.1 GCA_030856525.1 Pseudomonadota bacterium
TACTAGACCTCTGCTGATACCGCCGCTAGGGCATGTTGACAGTATCGAAAGCGCTGTGTTGCAACTGAACGAAAATCTTCCGTGCTCGGAAGAATCCAGTTCACCGTTTAACGCATCCACACTGGCATAATCCGCCGCATCTAAGGTCGGAGAGTGCCCATGTCGCGCTACCTGTTTTTATTGCTGTGCGTGTTTTTTTCAGTGGCTAATGCTGCGGAAAAATCCACCGAAAATGACGCTCACGATCTCGCTTACAGCCTGGGCGCAAGCCTTGGCGAACGCTTGCGCCAGGAGGTTCCCGACTTGCAGCTTCAGGCTCTCGTTGAAGGTTTGCAGCAAGCCTACAAAGGCCAGCCACTGGCGCTGAAAGATGAGCGAATCGAACAGATACTGACCGAGCACGAAGCGCAGACCGCATTGAAACAAGCCGCGCCGCAGGACGCAGTCGCCCTCGAAAAAGAACAGCGTTTTTTTGCCGAGGAAAAAACCAGAACTGGCGTGCGGCAACTGGCTGATGGAATTCTCATGACCGAACTGACTCCCGGCTCGGGTGCAAAAGCAGGTCCCAATGGCAGAGTGCAGGTGCTGTATGTCGGTCGACTCCCGGACGGCAGCGTGTTCGATCAGAACACTCAGCCGCAATGGTTCAGCCTCGACAGCGTGATCAGCGGATGGCAAAGCGCACTGCAAGACATGCCGGTCGGTGCGAAATGGCGGTTGGTGATTCCGTCCGCCCAGGCTTATGGAGCAGAAGGTGCGGGCGACTTGATCGAGCCGTTCACACCGCTGATTTTCGAAGTGGAATTACGCGGCGTGGCCCGCTGAATCACAGAAACGAAAACGGCGCGCAGAGCGCACCGTTTGAAGGTCTTGCGTCACACGGTTCAGGCCTGAACCGGGTCCTCTTGCTTATGAGCCGTGTGCAGCACTTCGATCAGGCAATCTTCCAGTTCGAAGCGTTCATGTAACAGTCCGCCGAGTTCCTTGAACTTCGCGGCAACGCACTCGCCTTCGTCGCACAGGTCGTTGAACGCGAGCAACTTCTCAGTGATGACATCAATGCGCGGATAGATCGTATCGGCAAGTTCGAGACCACGCTTGTCGTTGAAGGCCTTGGCCTCCCCGGTCAGCTGTTCGTAGATTTCGAAGTGGCCGGCGGAAACGTAATCAACCAGTACACCGCAGAATTCCTGCAATGGTTTGCGGTTCTCACTCAGCGCCTCAGGCTTTTCGCCGAGATCATCATAAGCCCGAACCAGTTCGTGACGCTCCTGCAACCAGCGATCGATCAGCAGATGCACTCCACCCCAGCGTTCCTGAGCATTCTGACAACTTTCGAGCATGGTGATCTCTCTTCCCTTGTGGGTCATGCTGCTCTACACCGACCGCCTTCAGAAAACAGAAATCGGTCAAGCGGAGCGCCATTCGAGCAACATTATTCCAATGACACGTGCCGGCCAGATTATGCCCGCACGCCAATGGCATCAAGGTACGCAGGAGATAAAGTTCATACAAGTGTTTAATCGCCCGCCAGCGCCGGGTGCGACGACTCGCCGCTGACCGGTCGCTGACAGGCAACCCAGACCTGCTTTAGCACTTGGCAAACACTCAGGACTGCCATCGCGAGAAAGAACAGCAGGCTCCACTCAGGGATACTCAGATCGAACAGCGTCCACGTGATGCGGCCGCAATCCGCGGTGCCTGCGAAAAGTTGTTGCGCCACATACGTCCAAGGAGTGGTCGCGAAGACGTCCGATAAACCGGACGAGCAGGTAGCAAACTGTTTCGCGGGATCACTCTGCAACAACACCTGTCGCCACGCCGTCACCGTCCCTGCCAAAGCGGCCATCAGCCCCAGTGACCAGTACAGAAAAGCACCGAACCGCCCGGGCCCATGCACCGACGCTATCAGACAGATACCCGTCAGCACTGCCAGGCAAATACGTTGCAACAAACACAAACCGCAAGGTTGCAGGCCAACAGCGTATTCCAGGTAATAGGAAACGCCCAACGCCAGTGAACCGGCTATGAAAACCATGAAAAACAAGGAGCGTGAGCAGGCCAGGGACATGGCTTTTCCGTACCAGTAGAGACAAGTGGTTACGGTAGAGGAAAGCGCGCCCGCGTTTCAAGACGAACTACCTGCGACACTTCAACAAACGTGTAGGGAAATCCCGACGCTAACGAGAGGACAAGATGTAGCCCGCTGTAGGATTTTGCCTAAGACAGAAACTGCGAGTAGGAATGGGCAGTTCCACTTGTGCAAAAATTCCGGTCCCGGGGCGATGTGTAGCAGCTGACGCAGGCTGCGGCCGCTGCTACACGCTGCAATCTTTATGCGTGGGTCAGCGAAGGCAGCGGCGCCGCCAACAGGCGTTCGTCCAGCAAGCCAAGGCCTTCCTGGAACAGTTGATTACTGCGCTCTGTATCGCCCAGTTGCGCGAGTAATCTCGCCAGTTCGGCGCAGGCTTCCGGGTTACGCTGCAAGCGCAGGCTGCTTTCAAGATAGTCGCGCGCTTTGCCCCAAAGACTGCTTTGCAGGCACAGGCGACCGAGCGTCAGCAAAAGACCAGGATCGGCCGAATGTTCCTTCAGCCAACCCTCGGCCACTTGCAGCTGCCGAGCCGGATCACTGCCACGGACGAGCCCGTAGAGGCGGGCCAAATGGCTGTCGTATTGGCGCTTGAGTGCCGCGCGCAAAATCTCTTCCGCCTCGACCTGAGCCCCCAACTGCCGGAGTTGCTCGGCATACGCCAATACCAGTTGCGGTTCCTGGCGTTGCGCCGACGTCAGTTGCTGCCAGGCGAGATTGAGCGATTGCAGACCAACCGTTCCGTCCTCTTCCCGTTGCGCCGCCAGTGAAAGGTTGTTGCCCCACGCGCGACGTTCCAGCTCGGCCAGCTCCGCCGGCGGCAGGACTTTGTCTTTGCGCAATTCCGGCAGCAGGCGAATCACCGCCGACCAATCGCCACGCTGTTGATGCAGACGCTGCAACTGCCGCAGAGTCTGTGCGTTGTGAGGATGGCGTTCGTGCATGGCCTGCAAGGTCACCAGAGCACCTTCGGTGTCGCCACGGTCGGTTTGCAACTGTGCGTGGCTGAGGGCAATCGCCAACTCCGCCTGCGGCTGACGCTCGAGTGCGCGCTCCAGCAGTTTGTCACTTTCTTCATAGTGACCCTGCTCGTTCGCGGCACGCGCGGCACCAAGGTAATAAAGCAGCGGCTGACGTTCGGCCTCAGCGGCGCGATGCAGATGGCGTTGCGCACTGGCCCAGCGCCCCTCGGCGAGGTCGAGCTGACCGTGTTCGATCGCCACCTGCACGCGACGACTGCGATTTCGCCGCGACCAGGGATTAACCACACCAGTGGATGCCATGACCAATTCGATCAGCGCCTTGATGCCCCACACCAGCAGCCAAAGCACGGCCACCACGGCCAGCGTCGCCCACAGGCTCGACTCATAACGGAAACTCTTATAAGCCACCAGCACGTAGCCCGAATGCTCCGCGATCGCCAGCCCCAGGGCAGCGGCGGCGGCGATCACCAGAAACACGATCACATAGAGGCGTTTCATGGCGTGGCCTCCGGCGTCGTGCTCGCGGCAGGTTTTTCCATCGGTTTGATCGAATCGACGGCGTTGACGTTGCGGCGCTCAAGATAGCCCTGAACCGCACTCAACGTGCCGGCCAGGTCCGGCGTGATCACCGTGACGGATTCCTTGCTCAGCTCACCGACCTGCTCAAGCATCACTTTGCTCTGCGGATTGTCCGGATTGAAATTGCCCGTCAGCACATCTCGCGCTTCAGCCAATGACTGTGTGTAAACCGCAGCCTGACCATTCAGCGCTGCCCACTGTGCCTGTTCCAGTGCGAGGCTGAGGGCCAGCCGCACCTGGCTCAGGCCCTGACCTGCCAACAGCGGTCGGACATTTTTGTCGGCATTAAAATCGATGCGGATGTAGCGCGAAATCTTGTCCCACCACTGCGCCCAACGACTGCTGCCGTCAGCATCCGCAGTCAGGCCCAGCAGCGATTCGCCACGGTCCTTGTACTCAGGCGCCAATTCAGTGAGGTTGATGACCTGGTCGCGCAGCGCGCCCAATCGCAGAAACAAACCCGTGCGGTCCGGCTGCTCGGTGCTGCGCAGCGCCACGAGGGTTTTGGCGACTTGTTCGCGGGCGGCGAATGAACCCGGGTCGTTCTGTTCGCGAAGAATTTCGTCGGCGCCCTGCACCAAAGCCTGGGCGCTGCTGATGTCCTGCAATGCCGACAGGCGCAAACTGGCCAGACGCAACAGGTGTTCAGCCTCGGCCAGACGCCAGTCCTTGCGACTGGCCCCGAGTACGGTTTCCAGACGCTGGTTCAGGCGTTGCTGATCGCCTTGAAGTTGCGCGACCAGACGACTGCGAGCCTCAAGTTCGTCAGCGGCAGGCAGCTCCGCAAGGCGAGCCGTCAGACGCTGCTCATTGAGCTTCAGGCTCTGCGCCTGATCGTTCAACGCCTGCACCTGACTCAACTGTTGCTGGTTATGGGCTTGCAGGTGACGCACCTGCCAGACTCCCCAACCGCCCACGGCAACACCGGCGGCACCCAACAGCAGTGCGACGATTGCCAGGCCATTGCCCCGGCGTCGGTCTGCAGGTGGCGGCGCTTCAACCGGAGCATCAACCGGCGCATCAAGCACTGGCTGGACGTCATCTTTTGGCAAGGTTGTTTCGCTCACGTATCCATCCTTTGCATTAGAGAACGGGTCCGGGTGCTCCCGTAACGCCGTCAGCAAAGCCGTGGCACTGGCGCCACGACAATCCACAACTGTTTGAGCCCCGGCGGCACGTGCTAGCTCGGCGACCCGTGGGCTTGGAACAAACAACGGCAACTGCGCCAAATGCGGCCAGGCATTGCCAGCCAATTGATGCAGGTGCTCAAAACCCTGTCCACTGCTGACCACCAGCCCGTTCAAGCGTTCCGCTTCGATCCGTTGGGGCAAGGTCGCCGGCGGATACTGCGGCAGCTCGCGACGGTACAACTCCAGATAGTCGACACTGGCACCCAGCTCGCGCAACCGATCGGCAAGCAACTCGCGCCCGCCTTGCCCGCGCATGATCAACACGCGTGCACCGGTACTGGCGACCGCCTCGCGCAGCTCATGCATTTCCAACAACGCTTCGCTGTCGTCGCCCTCGGCGGGAAAATACACCTTCAACCCTTGACTCTCGAGGATCTGCGCTGTGGCCGCGCCTACGGTGAACCACTGCAGATGCGGCAGCTGAATGCCGTGCTCTGCGATATGCGCCAAGGCAATTCTGGCGGCCGGCTTGCTAACGACGATGACCGCGCAATAACGATCCAGATGCTGCAGGATCTTACGCATTGTGGCAGAGACAGGCAGGGGTTCGATCTCCAAAAGCGGCAGGCTGCTGCTGAAAATCCCCGCTTCGGCGAGAATGCTGCTCAACGCCGCAGACTCCTCCGCAGGGCGCGTCAACAGCAGGCGCCAGCCAGTCACTCGTGACCTGCCTCGCCGTACACCGCTTTCAGAATGTCATCGGCGCCCTGACTCAGCAGGTCTTCGGCGACTCTGACACCCAGCGCTTCAGCATCCCCGCGTGGCGCGCGTCCTTCAGCACTCAGCAGCAGCCGACCGCTCGGATCGCCCACCAAACCACGTAGCCACACCTGCTCACCTTCAAGCACGGCGTAACAGGCGATAGGCACTTGGCAGCCGCCGTTCAGATGCTTGTTGAGCGCACGCTCGGCGAACACGCGGGTGGCGGTGTCGTCGTGATGCAAAGGCGTCAGCAAGGCGTGGATTTCACTGTCGGCACTGCGACATTCGATGCCCACTGCGCCCTGCCCGCCAGCCGGCAAACTGTCGTCGACGCTGATCGCCGAGGTGATGCGCTCCTCGAAGCCAAGACGAATCAGGCCAGCCGCCGCGAGAATGATCGCGTCGTACTCGCCCGCATCGAGTTTGGCCAGCCGGGTATTGACGTTACCGCGCAGGAAGCGGATTTCGAGATCCGGACGACGCGTCAGCAATTGCGCCTGACGACGCAGGCTGGAGGTCCCGACGATGCTGCCTTGCGGCAACTCATCCAGGCTGGCGTAGGCATTGGAGACGAACGCGTCGCGTGGGTCTTCGCGCTCGCAGATGCAGAACAGACCAAGACCTTCCGGGAAGTCCATGGGCACGTCTTTCATGGAATGCACAGCGATATCAGCTGTGTTCTCCAGCAGCGCAGTTTCCAGTTCCTTGACGAACAGACCCTTGCCGCCGATTTTCGACAGTGGCGAGTCGAGCAGCTTGTCGCCGCGACTGACCATAGGGACCAAGGTCACGAGCAGGCCCGGATGAGCTTCTTCAAGCCGCGCTTTGACATATTCGGCCTGCCACAGGGCGAGAGCACTTTTGCGGGTGGCGATGCGGATTTCGCGAGAGGACATGGATCAATCCGTACTGAATAGATACGGCGGATAATAACAGCTCAGCCAAATCCACTTTGACCTGTATCAGGTAATACTTGGCCTCCCTGGCCTTGAACGTCCGGCAATCGGGTGTTGTATTCGCCTGTAAGCGACGCGTTAAAGCTGTTGCATCATTTTGCGTACGCCGGCCACGTGACGGCGACTGACGATCAATGCGTCGCCATTGAGACCTTTGAGAAACAACTGAAAATGTCCCAAAGGCGTACGCTGCAGGCGTTCGATACGTTCACGTGCGACCAGCGCGTTGCGATGGATGCGCACGAAGCGATCACCGAATTCGTCTTCAAGAGCCTTGAGCGGTTCGTCCAGCAGCACTTCGCCGCCTTCGTGGCGCAAGGTCACGTATTTGTGATCGGCGATGAAATAAACCACCTGCCCCAGCGGAATCAATTCGATCCCTTTGCGGGTTCTCGCACTGATGTGGCTGCGAGGACCACTGCCGGTTTCGGCGGCGGGCCGGGTCAATGCTGCGAGCTGAACACGATTGGGCCGCTCGGCTTTTTTCAAGACGTCATGTAACTGTTCTGTACGCACAGGTTTCACCAGATAGCCTACGGCGCTGGCCTGTAAGGCTTCCACGGCAAATTCATCGGGCCCTGTGCAAAACACCACGGCTGGCGGGGTTTCGCGTTCGCACAATCGGGCAGCTACTTGCAGACCATCGAGGCCTGGCATACGGATATCGAGCAAAACGATATCCGGCTTGTGGCTGTCGATCAGTGCCAACGCTTCTTCGCCATTCGTGGCGCTGGGCTCCAGGACACTGTATCCCTCGAGTTCGCCGACCATTCGGCTCAGGCGCTCGCGGGCCAAGGGTTCGTCATCAACGATCAGGACATTCATATTGCGCTGGATTCCTGCGTGAGTCTCGCACAAGGATAGCGTAGACAAGTGAAGTGACGTCCGTCACCGCGATCCACGCTAAGACTGGCGCGAAGGCCAAAAAGTGCCGCTCGACCGACGGCTAAATTTTTATCTGTCATGAATTTGGCGGCCCGGTCCCGCGTTGGCAAGGCATCGCCGTAGGGTTTGTTAATGAACAATCTGAACACCCCTCTTTTTATAGTCTCTAAAACCTCAGGACGCGCTGAGCCTACTGTCCAACTGTAGACGGTTGCCGGAGCGATATTGCTCAATCGAGAAATATCGTTGTGCAATTCCTTCAGAGCCTCCACAAACCGGTGGTTGCTGACCAGGGGAAATCGTGTCGACCAGTGTCAACGACAGGCCTGGCAACCCTGTTATTATCCGCGACGTCATTTATCTTCAGCAGACACGAGCGAATTCATGAGCACTGACAAGACCAATCAGTCCTGGGGCGGCCGCTTCAGTGAACCCGTCGACGCCTTCGTCGCCCGCTTCACCGCCTCCGTCACTTTCGATCAGCGCCTGTATCGCCACGACATCATGGGCTCGATCGCCCACGCTACCATGCTGGCCAAGGTCGGTGTGCTGACCGAGGCCGAGCGCAACAGCATCGCCGATGGCCTGAAAACCATTCAGAGCGAAATCGAAGCTGGCCAGTTCGACTGGCGCATCGACCTCGAAGACGTGCACATGAACATCGAAGCGCGTCTGACTGATCGCATCGGCGTAACCGGTAAAAAGCTGCACACCGGACGTAGCCGTAACGATCAGGTCGCCACCGATATCCGCCTGTGGCTGCGTGACGAAATCGACCTGATCCTGGCTGAGATCACCCGCCTGCAAAAAGGTCTGCTGGAGCAGGCGGAGCGCGAAGCCGCGAGCATCATGCCCGGCTTTACTCACCTGCAAACCGCTCAGCCGGTGACTTTCGGGCATCACATGCTGGCCTGGTTCGAAATGCTCAGCCGCGATTACGAACGTCTGGTCGACTGCCGCAAGCGCACTAACCGCATGCCGCTGCGCAGCGCCGCACTGGCAGGTACCACGTACCCGATCGACCGCGAATACACCGCGCAGTTGCTGGGCTTCGACGCAGTGGGCGGCAACTCGCTGGACAACGTTTCAGATCGCGACTTCGCCATCGAATTCTGCTCGGCCGCAAGCATTGCGATGATGCATTTGTCGCGCTTCTCCGAAGAGTTGGTGCTGTGGACCAGCGCGCAATTCCAGTTCATCGATTTGCCCGACCGCTTCTGCACCGGCAGCTCGATCATGCCGCAAAAGAAAAACCCGGACGTGCCGGAACTGGTGCGCGGCAAAACCGGCCGTGTGTTTGGCGCGCTGATGGGCCTGCTGACTTTGATGAAAGGCCAACCGCTGGCCTACAACAAGGACAATCAGGAAGACAAGGAGCCGCTGTTCGACGCCGCCGACACACTGCGCGATTCGTTGCGCGCGTTCGCCGACATGATCCCGGCGATCAAACCCAAACACGCCGTGATGCGCGAAGCGGCGCTGCGTGGTTTCTCCACTGCCACCGACCTCGCCGACTACCTGGTGCGCCGTGGCCTGCCCTTCCGTGACTGCCACGAAATCGTCGGTCATGCGGTCAAGTACGGTGTTGAAAGCGGCAAAGACCTCGCGGAGATGAGCCTCGAAGAGCTGCGTAAATTCAGCGATCAGATCGATCAGGACGTGTTCGCCGTGCTGACCCTGGAAGGCTCGGTAAACGCCCGTGACCACATCGGCGGAACAGCGCCGGCGCAGGTCAAGCAGGCGGTGGCGCGCGGGCAGGCATTGCTCGCCAGCCGCTAGCGCGAAAAAACCATCGCGAGCAGGCTCGCTCCCACATTGG
>JALYPE010000231.1 GCA_030856525.1 Pseudomonadota bacterium
CCCTTGAAGTAAGCGCCGACCGGGATGCAGAAGATCGAGAAGATGAACTCTGGCGCAGTGCGCACGCCGATGTTGTCACCCACCCCGATCACGAACGGACGCAGGTACAGCGCGCCGCCAGTACCATAAGGCGGAATGAAACGTTCGTTGGCGCGAACCACCGCCTTGCAGGCCTCGATGAACTGTTCGGTTTCCACGAACGGCATCAACAGGCGTGCACAGCTGCGCTGCATGCGCAGGGCGTTCTGGTCGGGGCGGAACAGGTTGATCGAACCGTCTTTGCAACGATAGGCCTTCATGCCTTCGAAGCATTGCTGACCATAGTGAAGGGCAGTCGAGCCTTCGCTGATGTGCAGCACGTTGTCTTCGGTCAGGGTGCCTTCGTCCCAGGAGCCGTCACGCCAGTACGACAAGAAACGCTTGTCTGTCTTGATGTAGTCAAAACCCAGCTTGTCCCAATTGATGCTTTCGTTACCCATGACACCCTCTATCACTGAACAACCGCCGAAACGGTTCAAGGCTTCTGACATATTTTGGATGGGGACAACAATACTTCATTCCGGGCCCATTTCGCAGCCTGCAATTCGATCTCTGCACCCCGGCGACACATCTCCCTGTAGCAGCTGCGTGCGTTTTTACAGGTGCAGCGCGTGACCGAGCGCTCGCAACGCGGCTTCCTGAACGGCCTCGCCCAAGGTCGGGTGCGCATGGATGGTGCCGGCAATGTCTTCCAGTCGCGCGCCCATTTCCAGGCTTTGCGCAAACGCGGTCGACAATTCCGAAACGCCTACACCCACCGCTTGCCAGCCGACTATCACATGGTTGTCCCGGCGCGCCACGACCCGCACAAAACCGCTCTTTGATTCCAGTGTCATCGCCCGACCGTTCGCGGCGAACGGGAAGTTCGAGACGATGCAGTCCAGGCCCGCCGCCTTGGCGTCGTCCGGCGTCTTGCCGACCACCACCAGTTCAGGGTCGGTAAAGCATACTGCCGCGATGGCAGTCTGGTTGAATTCGCGGGATTTGCCGCTGATCAACTCGGCGACCATTTCGCCTTGAGCCATCGCCCGGTGCGCGAGCATCGGTTCGCCGCTCAGGTCACCGATGGCGTAGACATTGCGCATGCTGGTCTGGCAACGACTGTCGATTTTGATCGCCGAGCCGTTCATGTCCAGATTGAGGGCTTCGAGATTCCAGCCTTGGGTGTTCGGTTTGCGACCGACAGCCACCAGGACCTGATCACTTTCCAGATTCAACGAGCCGCCATCCGGAGTCGAAACTTGCAGGATATTCCCTGCAGCATCATAGGCTTGAACGCTGTGCTTCAAGTAAAGCCTCACGCCAAGTTTTTTCAGTTCGTCATGCACCGGCTGCGTCAGTTCGGCGTCATAGGCAGGCAGAATACGCTCCTGAGCCTCGACCACGCTGACATCCGCGCCAAGCTTGCGGTAGGCGATCCCCAGTTCCAGACCGATGTAACCGCCGCCCACCACAATCAAACGCTTGGGCACGGTCGTGGGGGCCAGCGCTTCGGTGGAAGAAATCACCGCGCCGCCAATGGGCAACATCGGCAGGTTCACACTTTTCGAACCGGTGGCCAGCACCAGATGCTCGCATTGAATCCGCGTGTCGCCGACGTCAACGGTCTTGCCGTCGATGACCTTGGCCCAGCCCGCAATGACCTGGACCTTGTTCTTCTTCAGCAGCGCCGCGACGCCGGTGGTCAGGCGGTCAACGATGCCGTCCTTCCACTCGACGCTTTTGCTGATGTCGAGAGTCGGCGCCGAAACGCTGATGCCCAGCGCCGAGTGCTGGCTGTGGTGCTGCGTCTGGTGAAACTGTTCAGCCACATGGATCAGCGCCTTCGACGGAATGCAGCCGATGTTCAGGCAGGTGCCGCCGAGACGCTCGCTTTCGACCAGTGTGACCTGGACGCCGAGTTGCGCGGCCCGGATGGCGGCAACATAGCCGCCGGGACCGCCGCCGATGACGATCAATTGAGTGGTGGAAGTCTTCATCGGATACACGCCGTTCAGTCGAGGCCCAGGCCGACACGCCGGGCGACTTCACCCCATTTCTTCGAATCGGCGGCCAGCTGAGTGGACGCCTGCTCGGG
>JALYPE010000261.1 GCA_030856525.1 Pseudomonadota bacterium
AAGTAACCTCAAAAGTGCGCAGATGATGTGGGACTTCTGGTCTCATTCCCCTGAGGCTCTGCACCAGGTCACTATACTGTTTTCCGATCGCGGCATTCCCGACGGCTATCGCCATATGCATGGTTTCGGGAGCCACACCTACAGCTTGATCAGCTCCAGTGGCGAGCGTCACTGGGTCAAATGGCACTATAAAACTCAGCAAGGAATCAAGAACCTGATGCCGGCCGATGCCGCTCGATTGGCGGGTACAGACCCGGATTACGCCCAGCGGGATCTGTTCGAGGCGATCGAGCGGGGTGATTTTCCTAAATGGCGTGTGTGCATTCAGATCATGAGCGAAGCGCAAGCAGCTGCTCACTATGAGAATCCGTTTGACGTGACCAAGACCTGGTCGCAGAAAGAATTCCCGTTGATTGAAGTGGGCGAGCTGGAGCTCAATCGCAACCCACAAAATTACTTCGCCGAAGTCGAGCAAGCTGCGTTCGGCCCCAGCAACATGGTGCCGGGTGTTGGCCTTTCGCCTGACCGCATGCTGCAAGGACGCGTTTTCGCCTATGCGGACGCTCATCGGTACCGCATTGGCACCAACCACCAGCAATTGCCGGTTAACGCACCGCGCAGCCCCGTCAACACTTACCAGCGTGACGGCTCGATGGCGTTCGGCAGCAATGGTGGCGCGATGCCGAACTACGAACCGAATAGCTACGTCGAATCGCCGAAACAAGCGTCTCGTTACGCGGAGCCCGCTCTTGTATTGAGCGGTTCGGCTGACCGATACGATCACCGCGAAGACACCGATTACTACAGTCACGCCGGTGCGCTCTTCCGCCTGATGAGCGATGATCAGAAAGCGCTGCTGGTCACCAACATCGCAGGCGCGATGGCTGGAGTCTCCAACGATGTTGTTGATCGCCAGCTGCAGCATTTCTTCCGGGCAGATCCGGCGTACGGAGAAGCAATCGCAACAGCGCTCAACGTACAGCTGAACGTAGTCTAAACGAGAAGCAGAACCGCTCACATTTGAGCGGTTTTTGCGTTATTTAAACTACTTTTCTCAGAATATCTTCTCTTTTATCGCGTAAGCGGGGTGACCAAATGGCCGCCTTGGTTCAAACTACAGACTTTCAAGCAGGGAGATGTAGGGCGATGCAAGGCCACCCAGACGTTATCGATTACCTCAACACGTTGCTGACCGGCGAACTGGCCGCGCGTGACCAATATTTTGTTCACTCGCGGATGTATGAGGACTGGGGATTCACCAAGCTCTACGAACGAATCAATCACGAGATGGAAGAAGAGGCCGGCCATGCCGATGCCTTGATGCGCCGGATTTTGATGCTCGAGGGCACGCCGCGCATGCGCCCGGACGATCTCGATGTAGGCACTACCGTACCTGACATGCTCGGGGCTGACCTGCGTCTGGAATACAAAGTCCGCGCCGCACTCTGCAAGGGCATTGAGCTCTGCGAGTTGCACCGCGACTACGTCAGTCGCGAGATGCTGCGCATCCAGCTGAACGACACTGAAGAAGATCACACCTACTGGCTCGAGAAGCAGTTGGGACTGATCAAACTGATCGGTCTGGAAAACTATCTGCAATCGCACGCCGAGTAATGTTGTTGTAGATACGACCCGTGCAAGCAACGCAGAAAAAAGCCCCTGTCACTGATCAAGTGACAGGGGCTTTTTTATGCCTGTAATTTAATCCCGATCTCGCGCCAGCAATGGCTTGAGATAGAAGCCGGTATGAGATTGCTTCATCTCCGACACTTCCTCCGGCGTGCCAACCGCGATGATCTGGCCACCTTTGGAGCCGCCCTCCGGCCCAAGATCGACCAGCCAGTCAGCGGTCTTGATCACGTCCAGGTTGTGCTCGATGACCACCACCGTGTTGCCGTGATCGCGCAGTCTATGCAGCACGTCGAGCAACTGCTGGATATCCGCGAAGTGCAGACCGGTAGTCGGCTCATCAAGGATGTACAGCGTCTTGCCCGTGTCGCGCTTGGACAGCTCGCGGGACAGCTTCACCCGCTGGGCTTCGCCGCCCGACAGTGTGGTCGCTGACTGCCCGAGCTTGATGTAGGAAAGCCCGACATCCATCAGCGTCTGCAGCTTGCGCGCCAGCGCTGGAACCGCGTCGAAGAACACCCGCGCTTCCTCGATCGTCATCTCGAGGGTTTCGTGGATGCTCTTACCCTTGTACTTGATCTCCAGCGTTTCGCGGTTGTAGCGCTTGCTCTTGCAGACGTCGCAAGGAACATAGATATCCGGCAGGAAGTGCATTTCCACTTTGATCAGGCCATCGCCCTGGCACGCTTCGCAACGTCCACCCTTCACGTTGAAGGAGAAACGGCCTGGTCCGTAGCCCCGTGAGCGGGATTCCGGGACGCCGGCGAACAGTTCGCGAATCGGTGTGAACAAACCGGTGTACGTCGCCGGGTTCGAGCGCGGTGTACGGCCGATCGGGCTCTGGTCGATATCGACGACTTTATCCAGGTGCTCCAGCCCCTTGATGCTGTCGTGGGCGGCCGCTTCCAGCGTGGTTGCGCCGTTCAGTGCCGTGGCGCTCAGCGGGAACAGCGTGTTGTTGATCAGCGTCGATTTGCCTGAGCCGGACACGCCGGTGACACAGGTCAGCAGACCGATCGGAATCTCCAGGTCGACATTACGCAGGTTGTTGCCCCGCGCACCCTTGAGCGACAGGGACAACTTCTTGTTGCGTGGCGTCCGCTTTGCCGGCACTGCAATCTTGACCCGGCCCGACAGGTACTTGCCCGTCAGCGAATCAGGATGCGCCATGACTTCCGCCGGCGTGCCTTCGGCAACAATGTGCCCGCCGTGTATACCGGCACCCGGGCCGATATCCACTACATAGTCAGCCAGGCGAATCGCATCTTCATCGTGCTCGACCACGATCACCGTGTTGCCGATGTCGCGTAAATGCTTGAGCGTACCGAGAAGTCGGTCGTTATCTCGTTGGTGCAAGCCGATCGACGGCTCATCGAGGATGTACAGAACCCCGACGAGGCCCGCACCAATCTGGCTGGCCAGGCGGATTCGCTGAGCTTCACCACCGGACAGGGTGTCAGCACTGCGATCCAGCGACAGGTAATCCAGGCCGACGTTAACCAGGAACTGCAGACGCTCGCGGATTTCCTTGAGGATCTTGTCGGCAATTTCGCCGCGGCGTCCGGTCAGCTTGAGCACACCAAAATATTCGCACGCGTCACCAATTGGCAGGTTGGTGACTGCCGGCAGGGTTTTTTCGCCGACCCAGACATGCCTTGCTTCACGGCGCAGTCGCGTGCCACGGCAATCCGGGCAGGGCTGGGTGCTGAGGAACTTGGCCAGCTCTTCGCGCACCGAAGCCGATTCGGTTTCGCGGTAGCGGCGATCCAGGTTCGGCACGATGCCTTCGAACGGGTGCGAACGTTTGACGATGTCGCCACGATCGTTCAGGTATTTGAAGTCGACTTTCTGCGAACCGCTGCCGTGCAGGATAAATTTCTGCTGGTCGGCCGGCAGTTCATTGAACGGGACTTCGAGGCTGAATTTGTAATGAGAGGCGAGGGACCCCAGCATCTGAAAATAATAGACGTTACGCCTGTCCCAGCCGCGGATCGCCCCCTCGGCCAGTGTCAGATCGCCATTGACCAGGCGTTTGATGTCGAAGAATTGCTTCACACCCAAACCGTCGCAGGTTGGGCAGGCGCCGGCCGGGTTGTTGAAGGAGAACAGTTTCGGCTCGAGCTCGCTGATTGCGTGACCGCAAATCGGGCAGGCGAAACGCGCGGAGAAGATCATCTCTTCACCGGGCTCGTCATCCATTGAGGCGACCAGGGCGATGCCATCCGCCAACTTCAGCGCGGTCTCGAAAGACTCCGCCAGACGTTGTTGCAGATCGGCGCGGACCTTGAAGCGGTCCACCACAACATCAATCGAATGCTTCTTCTGTTTATCCAGCTTCGGCAATTCGTCCAGCTCGCACAGCCGGCCGTTGACCCGGGCCCGGACAAAGCCCTGGGCGCGCAGCTCTTCAAAGACCGAAAGGTGTTCGCCTTTGCGCTCGCGGATGACCGGGGCCAGCAGCATGAGCCGGCTGCCCTCCGGTTGCGCGAGGACCAGGTCGACCATCTGGCTGACCGTTTGCGCTTCCAGCGGAATGTCGTGATCCGGGCAGCGCGGAATACCCACACGCGCATACAGCAGGCGCAGGTAGTCGTAGATTTCGGTAATGGTGCCAACCGTCGAACGCGGGTTGTGCGAAGTCGACTTCTGTTCGATGGAAATGGCAGGCGACAAACCTTCGATGGTGTCGACATCCGGCTTTTCCATCATCGACAAAAACTGCCGGGCATAAGCCGACAGCGATTCGACGTAACGGCGCTGGCCTTCGGCGTACAGCGTGTCGAATGCCAGGGACGATTTGCCGGATCCGGACAGGCCGGTGATAACGATCAGTTTGTCCCGTGGCAGGGTCAGGTCGATGTTCTTCAGGTTGTGGGTTCGGGCCCCACGAATCAGGATCTTGTCCAAAGTGGCCTCGCTTGGCGGGCGTCGAAAACGTAGCAGTATACGGCCAAATACTGGATGGATGCACACTATCGAATGACCGGGTTGCAGGCTTGCATGAAGACTCTGTCAGCGGAGCGCGTCAAAGCGTCGCGATGTACCCTGTCAATCGATGGGACTGGTAGAATCGCCGCCGGTTCACATGAGGTTTTTCCATGCACGATCCCCACAGCGAACGCATGAGTGGCAGCGAGACCCGCGCAGCAAGCGGTCTGGCCCTCGTGTTCGCCTTTCGAATGCTGGGCATGTTCATGGTGTTGCCGGTGTTGGCGACCTATGGGATGGATCTGGCAGGCGCGACCCCGGCCCTGATCGGCCTGGCGATTGGCGCGTACGGCCTGACGCAGGCGCTTTTTCAGATTCCTTTCGGTTTCATTTCCGACCGTATCGGTCGTCGTCCGGTGATTTACCTCGGGCTGATTGTTTTTGCCCTGGGCAGCGTACTGGCGGCCAATGCCGATTCGATCTGGGGCGTGATCGCCGGACGGATCCTGCAGGGCGCCGGCGCCATTTCTGCCGCGGTCATGGCGTTGCTCTCAGACCTGACCCGCGAACAGCATCGGACCAAAGCCATGGCCATGATCGGCATGACGATCGGTCTGTCATTTGCCGTCGCCATGGTTGTAGGACCCTTGCTGACACGCGCATTCGGGCTGTCGGGGTTGTTCCTCGCCACGGGCGCCATGGCGCTGCTCGGCATTGTGATCGTGATGTTCATGGTGCCGCGTTCGACCGGGCCGTTGCAGCACCGCGAGTCGGGCGTGGCGCGTCAGGCATTGATACCAACGTTGAAACATCCTGATCTGCTGCGCCTCGACCTGGGCATTTTTGTGTTGCACGCGATGTTGATGTCGAGCTTCGTCGCCTTGCCCCTGGCCCTGGTCGAAAAAGCCGGGTTGCCCAAGGAGCAGCACTGGTGGGTCTACCTCACGGCACTGCTGATTTCTTTCTTCGCCATGATCCCGTTCATTATCTACGGCGAGAAGAAACGCAAAATGAAACGAGTTTTATTGGGCGCGGTGCTGACGCTGATGCTCACTGAGCTATTCTTCTGGCAGTTCGGCGATAGCTTGCGGGCTCTGGTGATCGGTACGGTGGTGTTCTTCACCGCGTTCAATCTGCTGGAAGCTTCGTTGCCATCGCTGATCAGCAAGGTTTCACCGGCCGGCGGCAAGGGCACGGCAATGGGGGTTTATTCCACCAGCCAGTTTCTCGGTTCAGCGTTGGGCGGGATCATGGGCGGCTGGCTGTTCCAGCATGGCGGTCTGTCGGTTGTGTTCCTAGGATGCGCTGGCCTCGCTGCACTTTGGCTAGCCTTTGCTGTTACCATGCGCGAACCTCCCTACGTAACGAGCCTGCGTGTGCCGCTGTCGCCGGAGGCCATCCGCGAAGCGGGTCTGGTCGAGCGCCTGATGGCCGTTGTAGGGGTAACAGATGCAGTCGTGGTCGCTGATGAAGCGGCCATTTACATCAAATTGGACACCGAACTATTGGATCGCACCACCCTCGAGCGTCTGGTGAACAACCCGACCGCGACAGCGTGCGAAGCCTAGGAGAACGTTATGGCCCGTGGGGTTAACAAAGTCATATTGGTCGGCACTTGCGGCCAGGATCCCGAAGTTCGCTACTTGCCTAACGGTAACGCCGTGACCAACCTGAGTCTGGCGACCAGCGAACAGTGGACCGACAAGCAAACCGGTCAGAAGGTCGAGAAGACCGAGTGGCACCGTGTCTCGATGTTCGGCAAGGTGGCAGAAATCGCCGGCGAATACCTGCGTAAAGGTTCGCAGGTCTACATCGAAGGCAAGCTGCAGACCCGCGAGTGGGAAAAAGACGGTATCAAGCGTTACACCACCGAAATCGTGGTCGATATGCAGGGCACCATGCAATTGCTCGGCGGCCGTCCACAGCAGGGCGATCAGCAAGCTGGGGGCAACAATTATCAGCAGTCCGCTCCGGCTCCGCGCCAGCAGCAGGCTCCGCGTCCGCAGCAGTCGGCAGCACCACAGCAGTCGCGCCCGGCGCCTCAGCAGGCCGCACCGCAGCCGGCTCCGGATTTCGACAGCTTTGATGATGATATTCCGTTCTGATCAAC
>JALYPE010000276.1 GCA_030856525.1 Pseudomonadota bacterium
CGACCAGGCCCTCCTGCATGCCCTGGCAGTGTTCTGGAAGCGTGGCTACGAGCCGGCCTCTGTGGCGGAGTTGTGTTCAGCGATGAGCATCAGTCCTCCCAGCCTTTATGCGGCGTTCGGCAACAAAGCCAAGTTGTTTCTGGAAGCAGTTGCCTACTATGAAGCAACATTCTGGGATGCCACGTGGGAGCGCATGGACACGGAACCGGACATCGTGCGTGCCATCAGCGACTTCTTCCATACGTCAGCATCGATCCTGACTGAGCCCGAGGCCCCATGCGGCTGTATGGTCGTGCTCGCGGCTGTCAATGTCTCCGACGATGCCGGCGATGTCACCGCCACCCTTAAAGCCTTGCGCCAGGAGGGACGTGACTACTTGCAGCAGCGCCTGGACCGCGCGGTTGCAGACAGTCAGTTGCGCCCCGACACCAATACTCGCCTGCTTGCCGCAGCCTTGAACACATTGCTTGAAGGCATGTCACTGCAAGCACATGACGCTGCAAGCCGTGAAGACCTTCAAGGTATCGGGGCCACAGCTGTAGCGATGCTGGCCCCTTCCCTCTCCGTTTGACTGGACGCCGCAAAACCCACCGCTGCGCTCAAGTGAGTTGTTCACACGCCGCTCTGATGCGCGCGCACGCCTGCTCCAGTAGCGGCGTGGAGGTAGCAAAAGAAATGCGGAAGTACCCTTCCAATCCAAATGTGCTCCCCCTTGGGCGACCTCAAGCAGGTACTGGCAGACCTCCACATCATTCGTCAGCACCCACGCCCGACGGGGTTTTGCGACCGAACAGCGCCGAGCATGCCGGGAAGAGATAGAACGCGCCCTCCGGACGGCGACATACCAGACCGGGTGTACTGTTGAAAGCCTCCAGGCAAAGGTCTCTGCGCTGACGAAACACTTCATTGCGCTCACCCGCTTTAAGCAGATTTCCGAGCAATTGCATGGGCCACTCTTTTTCAGCTTTCGTTGATAGTGCATGAATACTAGCGGCGCGCAGCGGACAATTAAACCAATATATATGGATGCAAAAAATCAATTTTATTTGTATACCGTTCTGCGTTGTTTTACTCCCCGAGACGGTGTTGATTACACAACCGTGGCCGGAATCGAACGCGCTCCGCGCTTGACAATTTTTGTAGTGCTCAATATAGAATAAAGCCCAGCATGCATTGCAAGCTCGCTTGAGCGGGATTTGTGAAACATCGCCTGATCAGGAGGCACTATGAATTCAGTTTTTATCCTCGGTGGCTCGGGCAAAGTCGCTCGTAGCCTGGCCCAACAATTGGCGCAAAGGGGCCATCAGCCACGTTCGTTATACCGGCATGCGGAACAAGCCGAGGGGCTCAAAGCACTCGGTGCCAGTCCCGTAGCCGGTAACTTGCTTGACCTCGATAAAAATGCGCTTGCCGAGCTTATGGCAGGCAGTGATACCGTCGTATTCGCGGCGGGTGCCGGCGGCAAAGGCGGCGCGCAGATGACGGATGCCATCGACGGTGAAGGCCTTGAGCTTGCTGTGGCCGCGGCTCAAACGGCGGGTATTCGGCGCTTTATTCTGGTTTCGGTGTTTCCAGAAGCATCGCGTGGCAAAACGGTTTCCGAGACGTTCGAAAACTACATGGCCGTGAAGAAGCGCGCGGACGTGCACCTTGCTGCAAGCGATCTTGACTGGGTCATTCTGCGTCCGGGCACGTTGCTGGACTCACCTGGCACTGGCAAGGTCCGCGCCGGCCTTGCCATCCCCTATGGTGATGTGCCGCGCGAGGATGTCGCGGCAGCCTTGTTGCAGATCATTGAACAGCCGAACGTGAATCGCGTCATCATCGAACTGACCCAAGGCACTACGCCGGTCGACGAAGCTATTCAGCAGTTTGATCGGGATTGCCGTCAGGCATGAACCAGCCAACGACAATCAAGCTGCTGCTGGTCGGCGCAAGCGGGCTGGTGGGCCGTCATGTCCTGGATTTAGCGATGTCGGGCCCGCGCGTCGGCGTGGTCTATGC
>JALYPE010000511.1 GCA_030856525.1 Pseudomonadota bacterium
GTGTTACGCGATGCAGGGCTTGTTCATACGAGGAACGTAGGAACAACACATATGAACTCGCTTCGGTCGGAGGAGCTTAACCTGCGCTTCCCGGGATTACTGGATTGCATACTTTCCCAAGCATGAGCAGCTGATCGGCAGCGTCTATCGCGCTTTTGCGTACGGGCTCATAACACGGCGAGGAGACATTCGAGTTGTGTACGCTCCCACCCACTCAGCAGCTCAACCGGATCGGTGCCATAGCGTTGCCAGGTGTCTAAAGACCCGACTCTGCCACCAGGCGACTTGCAGTATTCGCAGTAGTCCAAAGAGTCGCGATCATTGAAAAGCATCAGCTGCCAGCCATCAATCTCAACGGGCACGAGTCCATGGCAGATTCCGCTCCAAGACTGGGTGGTGCCCCTCGTCATGACGCGTGTACCCAGTGCGACGTCCTTCAGTATCTGGTAGACCTCGCGGGCGGTGAGAGGGAAGGTTGTGTTCAAATCATTCTGCGCTCGAGTCATTGCTTGCCCATATCTGAGCTGGGGTGTGATGTGGCATCGAATGCACAATTGCACAGACTTGACTACTCAGTTGCATTCGACCTGACCAAGCATTGCCTTCGACTTGACCACCTCGCGACGCTTTAACGAACGTCAACGAACGACTGACATTGACCAATCTCCGCTGACCACTATCGGCTAAAACGGGATGTTTAGAGTGCTGAAGATAAATCCGTCCTCTTAAGTCGACGTTTGCTAATCGCCTCTTCAGCTTCAAGCCCATAGTAATGGGCGATCTTTCCTTCCAGTGCGGCAACGGCATTTTGCATAGCAATAATTTCGGCCTGCACATCCAGTAGATGGCTTTCCAGCATCTGGCGGCGGTCGGTAACCGTCGAGCCCCCATCGCTGCGCAGCTTGGCGAACGCTTGCATTTTGCCGATGGTCATGTGGGTGGTGCGTAGACGCAGCAGAAATTCCAGCCATGCCATATCAGTTGGCGCATAAAGCCGTTGCCCACCTGCCGCACGGGCGACAGGAGCCAACAGGCCGATGCGTTCGTAGTAGCGCAGTGTGTAGGCCGTTAAGCCGGTGCGTTTGGCGACTTGGTTAATCGTTAGCTGGGCTTCCATAAGCACAATCCTAATCCAAGTGGGTGCGGCAACGCGGGCGCCTCATTCACTGCGGCGGTGCGGAACCCATTTTGATGCCGCGTTTGCTGAACACTTCCCTCGCTGCACTGATGCCGTTTAACGCGCTCGGGAACCCAGCATATACCGCCATCTGGATGATAATTTCAACGATCTCCTCAGGTTTGCATCCCACGTTCAACGCGCCCTCAATATGAACCTTTAGTTGAGGTTGCGCGTTCCCTAATGCGGTGAGGGCGGAGATGGTTGCCAGCTCGCGTGTGCACAGCGCAACACCAGGCCTGGAAAATACATCACCGTAGGCGAAATCAACAATCCACTCACCCAGCTCCGGCGAGATGTCGCTAAGTGACTCGACCACAGAGTTGCCGGTAGCGCCGGTGATTCGTTCCAGGGTCACTGTCCCTTTCTCTCGGCGGCTATCCGGCTCAGCTGCCGAGGCGCCAATGCCAAATGCTGAAATCATGAGGCCAGTCGCAACGCCCAGTTTATTTGATGCCATGACAATCTCCTTGTTAAGCCGCGCCAAATTTCGGGTCGTTTTGGCGGCACAACACGGAGGCTATTGGTTAGAGTGCGCTCTAAGTCAAGCGCCCGATGCTTAAGCTAAACACAGCGTTCGCTGAGCGCATCCGGGCCTGCTATACGACCCCACGCGGACAAACGCCAAAGAAAGCAATTGGCCGATGTCTGACTCTAGGGATTGTTCAGGATCAACTGACTCAGGGATACGAACACAGTCATACCGATAAGCGTCGCAATGCATTTGCCGAACAGCACGATTCTGTCCGTTACTAACGCGATGTCTTCAGTACAGCCAGTCGGTATGAAAATTGCTCAAATAAGCTCACCGCCAATCCGACGACGCATAAATGACACTATTTTTTCCGATCTCAGCGAGGCTGACTCCTAAAGCGTTGTCCCTTTCGCTAATAGGTTTCATTCTTCTGGTTTGTGTTTCGTTGATCCTCGCAACCGCCTGGCAGATGGTGCAGTCGTCCGATGAGCGAGTGGACGCAGCCAAAATAGCCGTTTCGAACATTGTCCTTGCGGCTGAACAGCAGGCCCGTGACACGATGTTGCAGGCCGACAATACCTTACGAGATCTTGCTGAACGTGTAGCGCATGACGGGATCGGCCCCGCTCAACAAGAGCGGTTGGCTAAGCTGATGGCCCGTCAGGTGAATAATATCGAAGGCATTCAGGGGCTTTTCATCTTTGATGCTCAGGGCAATTGGATGGCCAATTCGTTTTCTGAACGCGTGCAGGCCAAAAACAATAGCGATAGAGCGTACTTTATTTACCATCGTGAGCACGATGACCAGTCCATCTATGTTGGCTCCATAGTTGAAAGTCGAACGACGGGGGACATGGTAATCCCTATCAGTCGACGTATTGATACCGTTGATGGAGTCTTTGCAGGTGTCGCGTTAGCCACGGTACCTGTTTCATACTTTCAAAGTTTTTTTAAACGCATGGACGTCGACGA
>JALYPE010000350.1 GCA_030856525.1 Pseudomonadota bacterium
CGCCATTTTCGAAACCGCTGCCGGCTTCTTCGACACCGGCGAGGATGTCATCGTTGTATTCAGGCGCGCCGCGCAGCTTCCAGGCTTCCACCACACGGTGGACTTCGTCATCGGAGACGAATGCGCCGTGTACGCGAATCGGCAGACTGGTGCCTGGCGGCATGTAGAGCATGTCACCGTGACCCAGCAATTGTTCGGCGCCGCCCTGATCGATAATGGTCCGCGAATCGATCTTGCTCGACACCTGGAAGGCCATACGCGTCGGAATGTTTGCCTTGATCAGACCGGTGATCACGTCTACCGAGGGACGCTGAGTGGCGAGAATCAAGTGAATGCCGGCCGCACGTGCCTTCTGCGCAATACGAGCGATCAGTTCTTCAACCTTCTTGCCGACGATCATCATCATGTCGGCAAACTCGTCGACGACCACGACGATGGTCGGCAGCTTGGTCAGCAGCGGCGCTTCGTCGTGAATGCTTTCGCGTTTGTACAGCGGATCGGTCAGCGGTTCACCGGCGTCCTGAGCTTCCTTGATCTTGGCATTGAAGCCGGCAAGGTTACGTACGCCCATCTTTGCCATCAGTTTGTAGCGACGCTCCATCTCCGCCACGCTCCAGCGCAATGCGTTGGCCGCGTCCTTCATGTCGGTCACAACCGGGCAAAGCAAATGCGGAATGCCTTCGTAAATCGACAATTCAAGCATTTTGGGGTCGATCATGATCAGTTTCGCGTCTTCCGGCCCGGACTTGAACAGGATCGACAGGATCATCGCGTTCACGCCCACGGACTTACCGGAACCGGTCGTACCAGCCACCAGCAAGTGCGGCATTTTCGCCAGATCGGTGATGACCGGCTTGCCGCCGATGTCGTGGCCAAGGGCCAACGTAACCGGGGATTTGAAGTTGTCGTACTCGGGGGTCGACAGCACTTCGGAGAAGCGCACTATCTGTCGGTCTTCGTTGGGAATCTCGATACCGACCGTTGTCTTGCCCGGAATCACTTCAACCACCCGCACGCTGGTCACGGCCAGCGAACGCGCAAGGTCTTTGGCCAGGTTGGAAATGCGACTGACCTTGACCCCGGCGGCTGGCTGAATTTCGTAGCGGGTAATCACCGGGCCTGGGTGAATCGAATCCACCGAGACTTCGACGCCGAATTCCTTGAGCTTGATTTCCAGCAGATGACCGACCGCGGCCAGCGATTCCGGAGAATAGTTGAGCTGTTTCTTTTCCGCCGGATCGAGAATCGAGATCGGTGGCAAGGTGCCTTCGACCGCACTGTCGACAAACAGCGGCGCCTGCTTCTCTTTTTCCACACGCTTGCTTGGCGCTGACGGCTTCGGCGGTGCGGGGGCGATCACCGGCGGCACCTGCTTTTCGCGGTCCGACATGTGCTTGCTCAGCGCCTGTTCGCGTTCGATCAGGCGTTCTTTGACTTTGGCTTGCTCGCGCTTGTCGGTCACCGTCGGCGCGACCACATCGTGCACGCGATCGTCGACTTCACGCAGTTGCGCGACAAGTTGCTTGCGCTCGACACGGGCGGCCCACCAGCGATTGGCCGCGCCCTGAAACAGTTCGAGCAAATCGAGGGTAATCTTGCCGGTGACGTCCATCACCTTGAACCACGACAGGTCGGTAAACACCGTTAGACCGAACAGGAAGAGCGCGATGAGCAGCAACGTGCTGCCCTGAATATTGAGCGCGTTGCGGGCCAGGTCGCCCAGGCTTTCGCCCAGCGCACCACCCGCGCCAGCCGGCAAACCGGTGGCGGCGTGAAAATGGATATGAGCCAGCGCAGCGCCTGAGAGGACCAGAAATACCAGCCCGATCAGACGCCAGGAAAACAGCCAGCCGCTCCATTCCCAGGGTTGATGCCGCTGGCGGAAGATCTGATACGCCTTGACGGCCAGTAACAACGGGAAGATGTAGGCGAAGTAACCCAGCACCATGAACAGGATGTCGGCGCTGTATGAACCCGCGGGACCGCCAAAATTCTGCACGTCGTCAATCTTGCTGTTATGACTCCAGCCCGGATCGTCCTTGCCGTAGGTTAACAAGGCCATCATCAGGAACAGGCACAGGGCGCCAATGGCGATCAATGCACCTTCCTTGAGTCGGTAGTGCAGTTGCTGGCGCCAGAGCGGCACGACGGCTGGTTTAGGTGCTGCGGTGGATTTCTTCAAAACGCTTCTATTCCTGCGCCAACGGCGCGTCCATCTGTTGAATGACTTTGAAAAACTGCCCAACCCAGGCAGGTGAACAGTGAACCGGCGCAACCCGGAATACTTTTAACACTGCGTTCAGACTTTTAAAAACACAGTGCGCACTGAATATTCTGTAACAAGCCGGCATTGTACGGGTTTGCTCGCGGGATGCCATGGTTCGGCTGCCGTGAACGCCCGGTCCAATGAACCACAATCAGGGGTTCAATTTGATCACGCATTCTCTTTTGTGACAAAGGCTTATGAGGTGAAGTTATAGACGAAGCGATGCGCGGCCGCTGCAGCAAGACACCGCTGACACTCTGCCACCGAGCCCGTTTACGACCTTGTTGATGCGGCCAAGTTGCAATTGCATCCTGTGATGTCGCGGTTATCCTGAAGGACATTCTGTGCGTTTGACGGCACACTGACGACGGGCCCTGGCCCGTCACCCGCCCTCCCCTCCTGCAAGCCTGAATGCCATGTTGACTTGGTTACAACGCAACACCCTCAGTTTCCCGCCGCTGGACAAAGCCATGCGTGATCCCAATGGGCTGCTCGCCGCAGGCGGAGACCTCAGCGCCGATCGTCTCATTCAGGCTTACCGCCACGGCTGCTTCCCATGGTTTTCCGAGGGCCAGCCGATTCTCTGGTGGTCGCCCGATCCGCGCACGGTGCTGTTTCCCGACGAATTGCATGTCTCGCGCAGCCTCAACAAATTGCTCCGCCAGCAACGCTATCGGGTGACCTTCGATCAGGATTTCGCGGCGGTCATCCGCGCCTGCGCCGCGCCCCGGGAGTATGCTGACGGCACCTGGATCACGGAGGCCATGCAGGACGCCTACCTCCAATTGCACACGCGTGGCTATGCGCATTCTGTCGAGGTCTGGGACGGTGAGCTGCTGGTAGGCGGGCTATATGGTTTGGCGATGGGGCAGCTGTTTTTTGGCGAATCCATGTTCAGTCGCGCCGACAATGCTTCAAAATTCGGCTTCGCCACACTGGTGCGTCATCTGAAAAACGCGGGGTTCGTCCTGATCGATTGTCAGATGCCCACCGATCATCTGCACAGTCTTGGCGCCCGGGCGATTTCGCGCAGGGAATTTGCCGGTTATCTGGCCCGCCATCTCGATCAACCCAACGGCGCCAGCTGGGTTTGCTGAGCGACTTTGGCGTGCGTGGCTTACAC
>JALYPE010000378.1 GCA_030856525.1 Pseudomonadota bacterium
GGTCATCACTGGCGTCGGCGTGCTGGACGATTGGGGCCGCACTGACCCGCCCTTTACGGTTGAACCGATCGATGATCAGGCCAACTTGAGCCGAGGCCTTGGCGGCAACGCTGTGCGCTTCCACCGCAAGAATCCCGGCCTGCGCCTGACGGTCAATCTGATGCCAGGCAGTCCGCAGGCGCTCGCTCTACAAGCGCAGGTAACCGCCAAGGCCGAAGTGTCCGGTTCATACGCATCGATTGCAGGCCTTGAAGGCGCGGTGTTCGGCGAGGGCGTGGTTACCCGTGGGAAGTCCATGGCTCGCGGCGGCCCAGGCATGAATGACGCGACCTTCGTCATGGAATTCAACAAGGGCGTGATCGCATGAATCAGGCTGAAGCCCATATCCGCACGTTGGAACATGAGGGCGTGACGTACCGCTTCGCTATGCCCAGCGCCGAGAAGCAGCGCGCCGTGCTGTTCCGGCTGGGTAAGTATGGCGTCGAGCCGATGATTCGCGGGCTGGCGCTGGCCGAAGTAGGATCCGCATCGTCATTCATGGTCGCCGGCGGCATTGTCGGCACCATGCTGGCGCGCATGCCCGAAGAAGACTTCAACTTCGTCTGCGACTCCATGCTGGGCAAGCTCTTCAAAGAGGGCTCGGCCACTCCGCTGACGATGGAGGATTTCTCCGGACGCCTGAAAACGTACTTCACCCTGGTGGTGATGGCGCTCGGGAGCGTTTTCGAGGATTTTTCCGGACTCCTGACCCTCTTCCAGAAATCTACCGCTTCAGCCGAGGCGCCGGATTCGAGTCAGGAGAGCGCCTAAACCCGGCGGTCGACTGGGAGCTCTGGCGGCCATGTGTCGGGATCCCCGGACTGTGCCCGCCACTGTGCACCTATAAAGACCTCACCGACGGCACCTATTCGATCGGTTGGGTCAAACGGGCGAACTTGGTCATGGACGAAATGATCTATGCCCGACACCTCGCCGAAGCCAATCGCCCAAAATAGCCCTGCACTCGCGGGGCTTTTTGTTTTCAAGGAGCCGGCCTGTGAAGGTGCTCGAATCGTTTCTGATTGCGCTCGGCATCAAGGTCGACGACAAATCGTTCCAAAAGGCTGACGCCGCGTTTGGCGGGCTGACAAAGTCGGTTCTGCAGCTCGGCGGTGTGCTGGCGGGAAAGCTGGCCATCGACAAGGTAGTCGGCGACTTCAAGTCAGCCGGTACCGAGCTGAACAACTTCAACAAGCTGACCGGGCTCAGCACGCAAAACGTGCAGATGCTGGGTCAGGCGATCAAGGCTCAAGGCGGAAGCATTCAGGATGCTTTCTCTGACCTGACCAAAATTCAAGACTTGATGGCCTCGCCAATCACGGGGAACACCGGATGGTTCGGAGACGTGGCCAAGCTTGGCCTTGATCCCGACGTCATCATCGGCGCGCAGGACACTGCTGAGGCGCTGGCCAACATTGCCGAACAGTTCGAGACCATGACCCCGCTTAATCAGCGCCTCGCGGGCAACGCGCTGGGACTGAGCGAATCAACCGTGCGCCTCTTGATGCGCGGTAGCGAGGAAGCCCAGAAGCAGCTCGACGTGCGCGGCAAGCTTGGGATCATGACTCAGCAGCAGATTGATGACGCTGCCCGGCTGACCAAGGCCTCAAGCGAGCTGGATCTTGTGTTCGCCGACATCGGAAACACCATTGCGGGCGAGCTGGCCCCGGCCTTTGCCGATATGGCGGAAGACTTCGTAGCCTTCTACCGGGACAACAAAGACTTGATCGACTCCGGACTGAAAGAGTTTTTCGGCGAGCTGGCCGAGAACATCGAGCTTGTCGCGATCGCCATGGCGCTGCTGGGCGGGAGTGCTGCGCTTAAGGGGCTGGCATCGCTCCGAGCCATTGTCGGCCTCGGGTCTGCTGGCGCTGCGGGTGCTGGTGCGGGCGCAGCTGGTTCCGCCGGTGCGTCAATGCTGGCTGTCGCCGGCGGCAGCGCTGCCGCATTGCTCTATTCGAGCAAGCTCAACGAGGGCGAAGACACAGAGCTGCTGAACAATCGCCTGAAAAGGGGCGGCGGTGAAGCGGTGGGCGCAACCGTCGACTTCTTCATGCAGAAAGGCTGGACCCGCGAGCAGGCGGAAGGCATCGCGGCCAACGTGGATCAGGAGAGCGGGTTCAAGGCGAACGCCTCAGGTGATGGCGGACAGGCATACGGCCTGGCTCAGTGGCATCCGGACAGGCAAGCAGAATTCGCAAAGAAATACGGCAAGGACATTCGCAAATCCACCGGTGCCGAGCAGCTGGAATTCATCAACCATGAATTGACTCGTGGCAACGAGCGCGCGGCCGGCGGCAAGTTGCGCACGGCTAACAGCGCATACGACGCCGCTTCCATCGTCTCCCGCGAATACGAGCGCCCCGCAGACAAGGAAGGCGAGGCGTCCCGGCGCGGCGAAAAGGCCGCTGGCTACACCGACAATCGCCAGTTCCACATCCACGGCGCCGACGTCGAGAAGGTCAAGCAGGTGATCAACGAGCAAATGAGCGGGCTGACTGAGCAGACCATGCAGGACTTCCGGAGCCCCGAAAAATGAGCCTGATGAGCATCTTCACCAAGACGCTGCCGAAAATTGGGCCGCTGGAGTTCGACGCCAAGCTTGAAGGGATCACTACCAAGGCGGTGGTGCTGACCCAGTACCCGGTTGAGTTCGGCGCCAACATGAATGATCACGCGATCCTCATACCCAATCGGTACCTGCTGACGGGAGCAGTGTCGAACAGCCCGCTAGGCCTGGACCTGAGCGACGTAGGGATGATCGGCGCCGGCGCATTGGCCACTGTCGT
>JALYPE010000383.1 GCA_030856525.1 Pseudomonadota bacterium
GCTCTGATCGGGGTACGACATATTGATGTCGATGATTTTTACTGGATGCCCACGGACCCTCCGTTTACGACAAAGCGACCTGCCGGTGAGCGCGTGTCACTGATTCAGGAAAAATTCGGTGATGAAGATTGGGTGCTGACCGGTTCTTGCATGGGGTGGGGCGATGCGCTGATTGCTCGAGTCGATTTGATTGTCTTCGTTGTAACACCGACGCCTGTTCGCCTTGAACGGCTGGCCGCACGAGAGAAGAAGCGCTTTGGAAATCGGATAGACCCGGGTGGCGACATGCATGGGATACATGTGGCGTTTCGGAACTGGGCTTCAGAATATGACAATCCGGACTTTTCAGGACGCAACCGAGCGTGGCACGAGGCGTGGCTATCAGAGCCAACGGCTATGATCTTAAGGGTTGACGGGACGAACGTGGCTGGAAAGATGGTTGCGGATGTTATTGAGGCGTTGGCGCGAGTATCGGAGTAGCTCGAGATCTGGACGGCTGAGGTACGGCTCTCGAATCGCTTTAATGATGTTTGCTTTGCTCCGTTTTCTGCCGGTCGCGACAGGCAGCTATCGACCCAGAGTGTGTAAAAACGCGTTGGTAAACCCTTGCTATGATTTCTGAGAATCTCATTGCAAGGGAAACCCATGAAACGGTTTATCCAGGGTGAACACAGAGGTCAAAGTACCTTACTTCCAGAAAGCCTCGACGACTACGTCAGCGATACCAATCCAGTGCGTGTGGTCGATGTCTTCGTCGATGAACTCGACCTAGCCAAGCTGGGTTTCGATGGCGTCATTCCAGCCGAAACCGGCAGACCTGCATACCACCCCGCCATCCTTCTGAAGATCTATATTTACGGCTACCTAAACCGTATTCAATCGAGCCGACGTCTTGAGCGTGAAGCCCAGCGCAACGTCGAGCTGATGTGGTTAACCGGGCGCCTGATGCCCGACTTCAAGACCATCGCCAACTTCCGAAAAGACAACAGCAAAGCCATTCGCGGTGTCTGCCGCCAGTTCGTTTTGCTCTGCCAGCAGTTGGGGTTATTTAGCGAAAACCTGGTTGCCATCGACGGCAGTAAATTCAAGGCGGTGAACAACCGCGACCGGAACTTCACCAGCGCCAAACTGAAGCGGCGCATGGAAGAAATCGAGGCGAGCATCAGCCGTTATTTGGCCTCGCTCGATGCGGCTGATCGCCGGATCCCTAGCGCCTCCAAGCTAGACACGGTGAGCCTGGAAGATAAAATCGCCAAGCTCAAAGCGCAGATGAAAGAGCTTCAGGGGATTGAGTCTCAGCTCAACGAATCGCCAGATAAACAGGTTTCGCTGACCGACCCGGATGCCCGTTCGATGATGACGCGCGGCAGCGGGATCGTTGGCTACAACGTGCAGACGGCTGTCGATACGCAGCACCATTTAATCGTTGCTCACGAGGTCACCAACAGAGGTTCTGACCGTGACCAACTCAGTTCAATGGCGAAGCAGGCTCGTGAAGCCATCGGCGTAGAAACGTTGTCGGTAGTTGCCGACCGAGGTTACTTCAAAGGTGAAGAAATCCTGGCCTGTCACGACGCAAACATCACCGCCTACGTGCCGAAGCCGATGACTTCAAGCGCCAAAGCTGATGGCCGATTCAACAAAGATGCTTTCGTGTATGACGCGACGAAAAACGAATACACCTGCCCGGCGGGAGAGGTACTGATCTGGCGATTCTCCAGCGTTGAGAAAGGCATGAATATGCACTGCTACTGGAGTTCAAAGTGCCAGAGTTGCACGCTGAAAACCCAGTGCACGCCAAGCACAAATCGTCGAGTAAGGCGTTGGGAACATGAAGCTGTGCTGGAGGAAATGCAGCGTCGGTTGAACCAAGCACCAGAGATGATGAAGGTTCGAAAACGGACTGTTGAACATCCCTTCGGGACGCTCAAGCAATGGATGGGGGCAACGCACTTCCTGACTCGAAAACTGAACGGGGTGAGTGCGGAGATGAGCTTGAATGTGCTCGCCTATAACTTGAAGCGGGTTATGAAAATCATCGGTACAGAAGGCTTGCTGAGGGCGATGGCGGCGTAAAAGCCCCAGCTTTTACTGCTCCAAGAGGTGCCAAAGCGCTTCATAAACGCTCTGACGCGCTATCGGCGCTGATCTTGGCAAATGTTCGGGAAATCACCTCGCCCAGGGCCGCTGGGCTTAGGCATGCAACATACGGAAAGTGTTTTTACACACTCTGGGCCGATAGCTGCCCATTCCGACAACCAGCTGACTGCCAAATGGAATCAGTCAGATGCTACGAAACCAAAGGCGATTCATCACGCTCCGGTATCGTGTGTTGGCAGTGCCAATTGCTGACTGGGGTACAGGGGTTCAAAAACATGTCTGCAAGTGAAAAGCGACCACGACATATTGGGCGGTGGATAGGGCTGGTTCTCATTAGTGCTGTGGCGTGCTGGTACGTAGCCATTCCACGAGTTGTCGTTTTCTACTCAAAAGACGGCACTGAGAAAATTAGTTACGTACTGAACACTCAGCACACCATCGTTCGCGGTGAACTGCTGCCCGGAGAGACGACGGGTGATGTAGGACATATCTTTCCTGACGATGAGTTCTTCATGCGTCTCGACTGGTGGAATGCGAAGGGCCTGAACCGTTGCATCAGCATTACGCCCCAATGGCCGACAACCGAAATTCATATCGACCTTAATGGTGAGATTGACACCAGTGAAGGCAGTGGCACTGATGAAGAGCAATTGAAAGTTTGTGCGTAGGTTTCAGCCAAACCATAGGGGACATACTGTCCATAGCAAATCCACGAGTGATCGATGTCTCCCGGTGTAGGACGTCTCCGAAACGCATAAACCAGGTTTTACATCACCCATTCACTCACCTATAGTTCGCCCGTCGCCGACACATCGGTGATCGACTTTAGCCGGTCGAACAAGAGTGCACGAGCGCCCCCTGAATGGAGGCGCTTTTTGCTGCCTGTGTTTCTATTTATGGCGGTCGTGCGTGGGACACCTTCGGGTGTGCCGGATTCTCTTGTCCGGTCGGCTAACCCGCGCACGGCTGCCACCTGATTTGCTTAGCCGCGATGGGTGGGAGCTCGTAACTCAAGAGAATTTTTCCATGCCAGAATTCCGTCCCTTGCAAGGCAACCTCAGCACGACCCCTACGCTCTACATCGACACCGAAGCAAAGGCCTCGGCCCTTCTCGAAAACGCCAGACATCGCATCAATTCCGTACGCAATATGCTTAACAGCGTCAGCTGCCTGAGCGTAAAAGATGCCGGAGGTCATGATCTGGAACATCTCGCCAATGCTGCGCATATTTTGCTGCAGGACGGTTGCGACGCGCTGGATGCGTTGGCGTGGAAGCTGGATAAAGTTGCGCCAGCACTCTGATCGTAAAAAGCCGCGATGATCGCGGCTTTTTTGCATCGGTTGACTTGATGGCACTTCGGTCAAAACGTCGCCGCTTTGGCTGATACACGACACTTGTCTAAACACCGCCCCCGGTCTCGACTTTCACAAAATCAATAAACGCCCGAAGCGGCGAGGGCACATGCCTGCGGTCGTTGTAATAAAGATAAGGCCCGTCGAATGCCTGCCACCACTCTTCCAATACCGGTAACAGCATTCCCTGCTTGATCAACGGCCCAAGGTATTCTTCGAAAGTGTAAATAATACCGACACCGCCTAACGCAGCGCCCACCTCCAGGTCCTGGGATGAGCTGAGCAGCGGTCCCTGAGGTGGTACGCGAATGGTGGTGCCGTCCTTTTCAAATTCCCATACCCCCAGCTTGCCGCTCTCGAAGCGATGACCGATCAGGCGGTGGTTAAGAAGGTCGCGCGGATGCAGCGGTGTGCCGCTCTTCTCCAGATACCCAGGCGATGCAGCGGCCATGAAGCGCTGCCGACGCGGGCCGATGGGTATGGCAATCATGTCCTTGGCCACACTTTCCTCGTAGCGCACGCCCGCGTCGTAGCCGGCGGCGATGACATCGATGAAGGTGTTTTCCATCGTCACTTCAATGCTGACCCCGGGGTAGCGCTCCAGAAATCGGGGGATCAGCTTGGGCAGCACGAAACGAGCGACGGGCACCGGGACGTTCAGGCGCAAAGTGCCTACCGGCCTCAGTGCATCGTTATCAAGGTCGCCAAAGGCTGCGCCTATTTGCTCAAGCGCCGGGCGCAGCCGCTCCAGCAGGCGTGCACCGACTTCCGTCGGGATCACGCTGCGGGTGGTGCGATTGAGCAGTCTGACGCCCAGGTCACTTTCCAGCCGGCGGACGCCATCGCTGATGGATGACGCCGACATGCCGCGTTTGTGCGCCGCCACCCGGAAACCGCCAGCCTCCACAACGGCAGCAAAGAGTGCGACATCGGTCAGGTTGGGCTGGCGCATGGCTGCTCTCCAAGGAGGAAGCCCGGATTGTACGTCTGGGCGTACACAGCGTCCATTTCAGTACGGCTTATCGGCAGCAATCCATGGATGAACAATGCCTCACGTCGACGTACCGCTTTGTAGCGGTACGTCAGGTCACTACCCGCGAGAGGATCCAACAATGACAAATACTCTGCAGATACCACCCCTGCGTGCTGCCCGCTCGGCTTGGCGCAATACCCTGATGACCCTTGGCCTGGCCTTTAGCTGTGTGCTTGAAGCAGGAAATGCCGTGGCGCAAAGCCTGCCCAAGCCGGATTGGAGCCTGGCGGACATGCCCTCGCAAAGCGGGCGTATTTTCGTGGTGACTGGCGGCACCAGCGGCATGGGCTACGAGGATGCCAAAGCGCTGGCAGCGGCGGGCGCTCGGGTAGTGATCGCTGCGCGCAATCCGCAGCGTGGCGAGGAAGCGATTGCCCGTATCAAGCAGGAAGTTGTCGACGCCCACGTGCAGTTCGAAGCAGTGGACCTGTCCAGTCTGGCCTCGGTTCAGGCGTTGGGCGAACGCCTCAACGCCACCTTGCCGCGCCTCGATGGGCTGATCAATAACGCCGCGATCATGTCCCCCGCACAACGCGGCACCTCGGCCGATGGCTTCGAGATGCAGCTGGCCACCAACTACCTGGGCCACTTTGCCTTGACCGCCCATCTACTGCCGCTGCTGCGCCAAAGCGACGGCGCAAGGGTGGTGACACTGTCCAGCATCGCGGCCGCGGGCGGCAGCATCAATTTCGAGGATCTGCAGGCCGACCAGGCGTATAACCCGTTTCGGTCGTACGCACAGTCGAAGCTGGCCGCTCTGATCTTTGCCTTCGAGCTGCAACGCCGTAGCGACGCGCAAGGCTGGGGGATTCAGAGCATTGCCGCGCACCCGGGTGTGGCTGTGACCGAGCTGATCAAGCGCGGCCCAGGCCTGGATAGCGAATTCGGACGCAACTGGGCCAAGGATCGCGACCGCTACCACTCCGCCGCTCAGGGTGCGCTGCCGACTCTTTACGCAGCCACCGCGCCCGATGCTCAGCCGGGCGCCTATTACGGCCCGATTGGTGAGGAGGAAAAGCGGGGTCCTCTGGGGCTCGCCAGCGTACCGGCAGCTGCCAAAGACGCTGTAACGACCACTCGCCTGTGGACGATCAGCGAACAGTTGACCGGTGTCAGCTTCCGTTAAATCTCGCACCAGGAGAGTCATCATGCTGTCAGCAACTCTGGTGCAGCGCCTCGGCGTCGCCATCAATGCCGAACGTCACGAGCTCAATCCCGCGCTTGCGGGGTTCGCCCTGTTTTTTTGCCTGTTCTGCGGCTATTTCATGTTGCGGCCGATTCGCGAGTCGATGGGCATCATGGCCGGTATCGAGAACCTGCAATGGCTGTTCACCGCCACCTTCGTGGTCATGCTGGTGGCCGTGCCGCTGTTCGCCTGGCTCAGCTCCCGCGTACCGCGTATTCACTTTGTCGACTGGGTTTACGGATTCTTCTTTCTGAACCTGCTGGCGTTCGCCGGGCTGTTTCAGCTCAGCGCTGACAACGTCTGGCTGGCCAGAGTGTTTTACGTGTGGATCTCGGTCTACAACCTGTTCGTGGTCTCGGTGGGCTGGAGCCTGATGGCCGATGTCTTCGACGGGCATCAGGCGAAGCGGTTGTTCGCCTTTATCGCAGCTGGCGCCAGTGTCGGTGGCCTGGTCGGGCC
>JALYPE010000424.1 GCA_030856525.1 Pseudomonadota bacterium
CCTTGCAGCTGACGTTCTTCACTGTTTTCGGTTGTGTGCTGGTGGCGTTGTTGGTGGTGATGTGGCTGATCGTCGCCCGGCGCACCGTGCAAGGCGCCTGGCACGGCGAATTATTTGTTTCGCCATGCCTTGCAGGATTAGCGAAATAAATCGCGAAGATTAGGTAATGTGTCGCCCTGAATCTGAATCTCTACCCAGACAAGGGACACACGGAAGATGAGTCACCCCTCACAGTTTGCCTTGCTCCGCACCCGGCGCTTCCTGCCATTTTTCATTACCCAGTCGCTGGGTGCGTTCAACGACAATGTCTTCAAACAATCGCTGATCCTCGCCATCCTGTACAAGTTGACCATTGAGGGCGATCGCTCGATCTGGGTCAACCTGTGTGCGCTGCTGTTCATCCTGCCGTTCTTTCTGTTTTCGGCACTGGCCGGGCAGTTCGGCGAGAAGTTCGCCAAGGACGCGCTGATCCGTCTGATCAAGCTCGGCGAGATCGCCATCATGGCGGTAGGCGCCGTCGGCTTTGTGTTCGATCACCTAGCGCTGATGCTGGTGGCGCTGTTCGCCATGGGCACGCACTCGGCGCTGTTCGGGCCGGTGAAATACTCCATCCTTCCGCAAGCGCTGCATGAAGATGAGCTGGTCGGTGGCAACGGCCTGGTGGAAATGGGCACCTTCCTGGCGATCCTCGCCGGCACCATCGGCGCCGGGATCATGATGTCGTCGGCGCAATACGCGCCCATCGTGTCAGTGGCGATCGTCGGCATCGCGGTGCTCGGTTACCTGGCCAGCCGCAGCATTCCGCGCGCCGCCGCGTCAACGCCGGAAATGCGCCTGAACTGGAACATTTTCAGTCAATCCTGGGCCACCTTGAAGCTGGGCCTGGGACAAACGCCGGCAGTGTCGCGCTCGATTGTCGGCAACTCGTGGTTCTGGTTTGTCGGCGCGATTTACCTGACGCAAATTCCGGCCTACGCAAAGGAGTGGATGCACGGCGACGAAACCGTGGTAACGCTGATTCTTACCGTGTTCTCGGTCGGTATCGCACTCGGCTCGCTGCTCTGTGAAAAGCTCTCGGGGCGCAAAGTCGAGATCGGTCTGGTGCCGTTCGGCTCGTTCGGTCTGACCGTTTTCGGCCTGCTGCTGTGGTGGCACTCCGGGGGAATACCGGACAGCGTCAGCGGCCACGGCTGGATAGAAGTGCTCGGGTTCGGCCACACCTGGCTGGTGTTGATCGACATTCTGGGGCTGGGTGTTTTCGGCGGCTTCTACATAGTGCCGCTGTACGCGTTGATTCAGTCGCGCACCCCGGAGAACGAGCGGGCGAGAGTGATTGCCGCCAATAACATTCTCAATGCCCTGTTCATGGTGATCTCGGCGATTGTCTCGATCATATTGTTGAGCATGGCCAAACTGTCGATTCCGCAGCTGTTTCTGGTGGTGTCGCTGCTCAACATCGGCGTCAACGCTTACATCTTTAAAATCGTCCCCGAATTCAGCATGCGCTTCATGATCTGGCTGCTCAGCCACTCCATGTACCGCGTGGAGCATCGCAACCTCGATGTGATCCCTGATGAAGGCGCCGCTTTGCTGGTGTGCAATCACGTGTCCTTCGTCGACGCCTTGCTGATTGGCGGCGCAGTGCGTAGGCCAATTCGCTTTGTGATGTACTACAAAATCTACAATCTGCCTGTGCTGAACTTCATCTTTCGCACGGCCGGCACAATTCCGATCGCGGGGCGTCAGGAAGACATTCAGATTTACGAAAAAGCGTTCAAGCGCATCGCCGAGTATCTGAAGGATGGCGAGCTGGTGTGTATTTTCCGGAAGGCAAGTTGACCGCCAATGGCGAGATCGACGAGTTCAAGGGCGGGCTGCGGCGGATTCTCGAAGAAACGCCAGTGCCGGTGATTCCGTTGGCGTTGCAAGGGTTGTGGGGGAGTTTCTTCAGCCGCGACCCCGACAAGGGCGTGTTCCGTCGATTGTGGTCGCGGGTGACGCTGGTCGCCGGGCCGGCGGTCGCGGTGGAGTCAGCTGAGCCAGTGAAGCTGCAAGCCTTGGTCGGCGAGTTGCGCGGGACGCTGCGTTAACCTCTGTCGACTGGCGCGGGCCGCTGCCATGCGTACCCGGTCTGGCGCAGTGTCAGCTCGCCATGGCCAAACGGTTGCGGCCTTCGCGCTTGGCCACGTAGAGCGCGCTGTCGGCGCGGCGCAGCAAGCTCTCGGACGATTCGCCGGGCAACAAGGTCGAGCAACCGAGGCTGACCGTCAGTTCAATGGTGTTGCCGTCGGCGGAATATTTGCGTGCCTGCGCGGCAAATCGCAAACGCTCGCCGACCATCGCGGCAGCATCGCGACCGGTGTTCGACAGCAGGATCAAAAACTCTTCGCCGCCGAAGCGGAACACCATGTCGACATTGCGCAGCTGACTTTTGATCGACGCGGCAACTGCCCGCAGCACATCATCACCGGCGCTATGCCCGTGCGTATCGTTGATGTGTTTGAAGTGGTCGATGTCCAGCATCAGCAGCGACAACGGTTGCAGATGACGCCGGGACATTTCGATTTCCCGCTGCAACGTCTGATCCATGGCGATGCGATTGCCAGTGTCGGTCAACGGATCACGCAGTGCACTTTGCGTTGCCGCACGATAGAGCAGGGTGTTGCGCATCGGGTACAAGAGCGCCGACAGCAACGACTCGAGATTGGCCTGCTCCTGCACGTTGAAACGTTTATTGCGGCGGAACACCAGTTCGCCCAGATGCTCGCCTTCATGGCTGAGGCTGTAGCTGACCGAGTGATGGCCGCGCACACCGAACTCCAGACGCAGATCGCTGGCGTTGTGTGAATAGCTCAAGGCATCGAGCGGAACCAGTCGCTGAATCTCCCGGAAAAATAGCCCGAGAATGCGTTGCGGTTCCAGACTCGTTTGCAGCTGGAGGCTCAATTGCTGACGCAGTTGCGCAAGGCTGGCTGGCCTCTCCAGAATTGCAGGCTGTTGACCGAAGCCCAGGCGCTGCAATTTGGCACTATCGAAGTCAATTGCGTTGGTCTGGGAAGGTGATTTCATGTGGCGCCCCTAAGCAGTAAGCTTTCTTACAGGCTGGGTGAGAGCGGCTTTAGGCTGCGCGTCGTACTGGTCCGTCAGTCCCGTAGGACATCTCGTACAAGTCTAATCTGCTTTGTCGAACTTACGTAATCTGTCGACTCAAGCGGCGCTCCATCTGCTGTCACACGGCGTGTCTGAGCAGAATTAGAGCTGAAGTTATGGCATTCAGTTCACTCGATATAAAATTCTTCTAAATCAGTATTTTGGATGGCTAAACAGTGGATTCCAACGCTTTGTGCGGCATTTTTTTGACTGCTTCATGCTCATTTACGACGCTGTTCTCGTTTCGCGACGAATTTTCGTCGCGAACCTATGCGACGTGCGGCACTACTGAGCGTTGAACGCCTGGCCGTTGATACCGGTGCTGTCCGGGCCCATCAGGTAGAGGTAGACCGGCATGATCTCTTCAGGCGTCGGGTTATTCAGCGGGTTCTCACCCGGATAAGCCTGCGCGCGCATGCTGGTGCGGGTGGCGCCTGGGTTGATGCTGTTGGAGCGCACCGGTGCCACGGTGTCGACTTCGTCTGCCAGAGTTTGCATGAGGCCTTCGGTGGCGAATTTCGACACGCCGTAAGCGCCCCAATAGGCACGACCCTTGCGGCCGACGCTGCTTGAGGTGAACACTACCGAGGCGTCCTGCGACAGCTTCAACAGCGGCAGCAAAGTGCTGGTGAGCATGAACATCGCGTTGACGTTGACGTGCATGACCCGCATGAAGTTTTCGCCGGACAGTTGTTCGATCGGCGTGCGCGGGCCGATGATCGACGCGTTGTGCAGCAGGCCGTCGAGATGACCGAACTCGGTTTCAATCATCGCCGCCAGCTCGTCGTATTGATGCGGTTGAGCGGTTTCGAGATTGAACGGGATCACGGCCGGTTGCGGATGACCCGCAGCTTCGATCTCGTCGTAGACCTGGGTCAGATTCGCTTCTGTCTTGCCCAGCAACAAAACGGTAGCGCCATGGGCGGCATAAGTCTTCGCTGCGGCCGCACCGATGCCACGACCGGCGCCGGTAACCAGAATGACCCGGCCCTTGAGCAATTCAGGGCGGGCGGAATAATCAAACATTAAAAAACCTCATCAAAAATCGTGCACATAACTGGGGCTAGGGGCGTTTGTGGCAAAGGGGCTTTCTGTAGCGAAGGGGCTTT
>JALYPE010000433.1 GCA_030856525.1 Pseudomonadota bacterium
TCCGTGGCGAGCGCGTTGACGGCGGCAGCGGCCATGGCGCTGCCGCCCAGGCGACCTTGCATGATGACGAAAGGCACGCCGCGACTGTCCGCCGCCAGTGCCGCCTTGGACTCCGCCGCGCCCACGAATCCGACCGGAAAGCCAAGGATCAATGCGGGTTTCGGCGCGCCGGCGTCGAGCATTTCCAGCAGGTAAAACAGCGCGGTGGGTGCATTGCCGATCACCACAACGCTGCCTTCCAGGTGCGGGCGCCAAAGTTCCAATGCCGCAGCGGAACGGGTATTGCCCAACTCACGGGCCAGTTCGGGCACGCTTTCATCGCGCAAAGTACAGATCACCTGATTGTTCGCCGGCAAACGCGTACGTGTCACGCCTTCCGAAACCATCCGCGCATCACACAGGATCGATGCGCCAGCGGTCAGTGCATCCCGCCCGGCCTTTCCTGCGCCTGCAGAAAACTGCAGACCATCAATCGCACCAACCATGCCGCAGGCGTGAATCACCCGCACCGCAAGTTTTTCCAGGTCGGCAGGGATGCGCGCAAGGTTCGCCTCGGCGCGAATGATCGCGAAGGAGTTGCGATAGATCTCCTGACCGTCGCGGATGTAATCAAGCATCAAAAAGGCTCCGTGAGCGGGCGTCGAGCAAGGCTGCGGCCGCTTCAATAGTAAGGTTGCTTGCGTGCAGCGCGCCGAAACCCGGCTGCCCCGCTTCGCGAAAATAGAGGTCGTAGTGACCGCGGCCGACCGCCAGCATCGTGACGGGGGCGATGTGCGCGGCGGCGCACGAACGGGAGCACCCTGACAGGTGAATGTTCAGCACGTGGCCATAACGCCGAAGCAGCCCGGACAGTTGCAGGGCGTCGCCTTTGGTGTCGGCCAGGGCCTTGCTGCATCCGGCGGAACCGGTGCAGGCAATCAAGCAGGCCAGGGGGTCCAGATCGCAGAACAAGCCCAGCTGCGTTAATCGCCGAGTGATTTGGGCAGCGTGCTCGCGCCGGACATTAGGAATCAGCAGACTTTGCAAAGGGGTGAACCGCAGACTCGCATCACCAAACTCCTCCGCCAGTTGTGCAACGCCTCGCAACATCGTGGACGTCAGACGCCCGAGAGGCGGCACAGCACCGACATACACCCGGCTGGTATCGGCCTGGGCATGCACGCCAATGTGCAGAGCGTCCGGATTGGCGCTGCGTCGGCAACCGGGCGGCGGCATCAACGCAACCTTTTCGGTCAATCGAGCCAACACATCGACGGTAGACAGCTCAGCCAGTAGATGACGCATGCGCGTTTGATCGGGACGTGCTTGTTCGAGGAACACGTCAAGCACTGCCACTACCAGCGCGTGCCCATCTTCCAGTCGCACCGCACCGGCCGGGGGGTCTGTCAGGCAACCGGCCAACCCGAAGGCCCACCAGCAGTCGTCGCCTTGTTCAACGGCGCTCAGCCAGAGATCGTGGGGATGTTCGAGCGTTGCCAGCGCCTCGCCGCCATCGAGTTGCACGGCAAACTTGGCGCTGAGTCCGTGGTACCGCTCGTGATTCTGCACTGTGCCGAGAATCTGGCTGGCCAGCGGCCGGGTGTCGACCAGCATGTGGCGATCGATCCCGGCAGAGGCGCTGAGCATGAGGTTACGAACGTCGTCGCCTGCCGGGGTTTGCGGCCCCAGGCCGGTACCGAGCAAACTCTCGATCAGCGCCGCCTGCTCGTTGCCAATGCCGCGTATTTGCAGGTTGCTTCGGTTGGTCGCTTCTATCGTCCCGCTGGCAAACCGCTCGGCCGCGTCGGCCACAACGGCTGCCTGAACGCTGCTGATGGACCCACCGTTCAACTTGATTCGACAGATGCCACCATCCAGCGCCGGGACAATACGCAGCAACCCCGGGCAGGCCGAGGGGCGTAAGGCGGATGACATCGGACGTTGGTTCAAGGATGTGACCAGTTGAGGTGTTGAGGCTAGCGCGCGGTATTATGCCTGCTTTGCCTCGAACCATGAAAAACTGCCGGTCGGAATGCGGCCTGCCGGAAGCATTCTCCTGCCATCTGCGCGGACGCTGCTGCGGCATTCGTTAATGCGTCAGCGTCAATGCAATCTCCGAGAAGCGCATATCCTGCACTGCATCGGCCAGCATTGCCCGATACTTGTCCATCTCGCGCGGCCTGGCGGAGAACCGTCTGGCCCGAATATCAAGTTGGGATTGTGGATGTTCCACCTCCCAGAACAACAGCGTCGAGCTCCAGTTGGTGCTGAGCAATCGAACGTTGGTCACCACTATTTCAAGTTCGCGGGCGCGATTGTACTCAGCTGGCATAAATCTAAAATCTCCGGACTGCTGGGCGCGCTCGGTAAAAAAAGCGAGCGCGGAACGATCATGTTCGAGAAATCCAAACGTATCTTTGATCAACTTCAACCTGGCTTTGCTGACTTGCGTGGAGAGGGCTTTGGACCAACTGTCCAGCAGGCTTCCCTTGTAGCGATGGTCGATGACCTCCACTGGCGCGTGCTCCAGACTCCAGCCGACAGACCAGAGCCTGCCCGAAACGTGTTCAAACCATTCGGCAGGCTCAAGCTTTCGGTCAAAGCGCAGGTCGGCCTGATATTCCGCCCAACGCAGACTGTTCTTTATGTACTGTCTGTCTTCAATGGATAAACCCGGAAAAAACGCCAACATCCTGTTATCAATTAACGAAGCACTAGGTGCTACTGACAGTACCCCCCTTTGTACAGAGTCGTTATCAACATGTAATTCCATTACTTACTCCCTGCCTTCCTGGCATTTAATGAAAAATCACATTAGCAACTGGTACCTGTCGAACAACTACTAATCATCAACATTTCATGTCCATGAGCGCCCGGCCGCGATGAGGATGAAGTCAGTACATGGAAGCCGCGCTATCATGCCGCCCTGAAAAATGATCGCGTGACTGAGGAATGACATGACACCCTGGCTGACCGTGATAGGCATCGGTGAAGAAGGTTTCCCAGGCCTGGGCAAGTACGCTCGGCGTGCATTGCTGGGCACGCCACAGATCTTCGGCAGCCAGCGCCAACTCGACTTGTTGCCGGCCTGTATCAAGGGCGAGCGTCAGTTGTGGACGTCGCCGTTCAGTCTTGATCCGGTGCTCGCCTTGCGGGGTCAGCCGGTGTGTGTCCTGGCCAGCGGCGATCCAATGTTTTTCGGCGTCGGCGCCAGTCTCGCCCGACAATTAGCTGCCGATGAAATGTTGATTCTGCCAGCGCCCTCCTCCTGCTCGCTGGCGGCTGCGCGCATGGGCTGGCCGTTGCAAGACGTGGTCACGCTCTCGGTTGTCGCCCGCCCCATTGCGGCGATCAATGCTCAACTGTTCAGCGGCGTACGTTTACTGGTGTTAAGCAACGATGGTCAAAGCCCAGCCGCCATCGCTGCGGTGCTGCGCGAGCGTGGATTCGGTCCCAGTCGCCTCAGTGCGCTGGAACATCTGGGTGGCCAGGCGGAGCGGCGCATCGATGCCACCGCCGATGACTGGACCGATGCAACCATTGCCGACCTCAACCTGCTCGCCATCGAATGCATTGCCGAGCCGGATACGCCACAGCTATCGCGACTGGCCGGCCTGCCGGACTCAGCGTTCAAGCACGATGGTCAACTGACCAAGCGCGATGTCCGCGCCATCACCCTCGCCCGCCTCGCGCCTGTCCCCGGCGAACTGATGTGGGACGTCGGCGCCGGCAGTGGCTCGATCGGCATCGAGTGGATGCGCGCTCACCCGGCTTGCCGGGCGCTGGCCATCGAAGCGGATGATGGCCGGCAGGCGTTGATCGAACTTAATCGCGATGCCCTCGGTGTTCCCGGTCTGCAACTGATTCGTGGCAGCGCGCCGCAAGCGCTGAATGGGCTTGAGCGCCCTGATGCGATTTTCATTGGCGGCGGCGTGACGCGCGAAGGCGTGCTCGATGCTTGCTGGGCCGCACTGAAACCTGGAGGCCGACTGATTGCCAACGCCGTCACGCTGCAAAGCGAAATGACCTTGATGGCCTGGCGCGAACAATACGGCGGCGAGCTCACGCGTATTCATGTCGCTCAGGCACAACCGCTGGGCGACTTCGATACGTGGCGCCAAGCGCTGCCGATCACCTTGCTGGAAGCGGTTAAACCTGTCGATGCGTGACGAAACCGCCGAGCAACCTGCACCGCTGCGCAGCGGTTTGACCACAGGCAGTTGCGCCACAGCGACCAGCCTCGCGGCGGCCCGGTTATTGCTGGGCGGCCCGGTCTGCGACGCAGTGGAGATCGTTCTGCCCAAAGGCAAGCGGGTGCAGATGCGTCTGGAGTTCTGTCGGCTCGCCGACGATGGCGCCGAGGCCGGTACGATCAAGGATGCCGGCGACGATCCCGACGTAACACACGGGGCGCTGCTGTATTCCCACGTGCGTCTGCGCGACGAGCCGGGCGTGCGCTTCAATGCTGGCCACGGCGTAGGCACGGTCACCCGCCCCGGGCTGGTGCTGGCCGTTGGCGAACCGGCGATCAACCCGGTGCCGCGCAAGATGATCACTGATCACCTGAACCTGCTGGCCGCCGAACTCGATTACCCCGGCGGATTCGACGTCACGGTGAACGTCGAAGGCGGCGCGGCGCTGGCCCTGAAAACCATGAATCCGCGACTGGGCATTCTCGGCGGTCTGTCGATTCTCGGCACCAGTGGCATCGTCCGGCCATTTTCCTGCGCCGCCTATATCGCCTCGATTCACCAAGGCATCGACGTGGCAAAAACCAATGGCTATTTGCACATCGCCGCGTGCACCGGCAATGCCAGCGAAGACACCATGCGCCGGGTCTATGACTTGCCGGAAATTGCCCTGATCGAAATGGGCGATTTCGTCGGCGCAGTGCTCAAGCATCTGCGCAAAGTGCCTGTGGATAAGCTCAGCCTGTGTGGCGGTTTCGGCAAGATCAGCAAACTGGCTGCTGGAAATATGGATTTACACAGTCGGCACTCGAGTATCGACCTGCCGCAGCTAGCCGAATGGGCGGCGGCGATTGGCGCCGACGAAGCCTTGCAACAGGCGATTCGCGAAGCCAATACCAGCCAGCAGGCCTTGGCAATGGCC
>JALYPE010000437.1 GCA_030856525.1 Pseudomonadota bacterium
CCCATCGCGTTGTCGCTGGGGGTGCCTTTGGGAACCTGGCTGGGTGGATTCATGGGCTGGCGCATGGCTTTTGGATTGATGTCCGCATTGACCTTGGTATTGATCGCTTGGGTGCTGATCAAGGTGCCGGATTACCCAGGCCAATCATCCTCCCGGCGCCTGGCATTACGTCAGGTATTTTTCACCCCCTGCGTACGTTCGGTGCTGGGAGTCGTCTTCACCTGGATGCTGGCTCACAACATTCTCTACACCTACATCGCGCCCTTTGTTGCCAAGGCTGGCCTGGCGAGTGACGTTGGTTTTGTATTGCTGGCATTTGGTGTCGCGGCGCTGGCGAGCATCTGGGTAACAGGACGGCTGGTTGATCGCCATTTGCGAAATACAGTGTTGGCCAGCCTCGCCACCTTCGCGGCTGTTTCGGTTTTCTTCGGCTTTTTTTCAGGCTCTGCCTCGGCAATTTACGCCGGTGTCGTTATCTGGGGCCTGACCTTTGGCGGCGCCGCCACGCTGTTGCAGACCGCGCTTGCCGACGCAGCAGGCGAGGGCGCAGACGTTGCGCTTTCGATGAACGTCGTGGTCTGGAATGGCGCTATCGCCAGCGGTGGGCTACTGGGTGGCATATTGCTCGGACAATGGGGGGTGAGTGCTTTTCCCTGGGTGTTATTAACGTTGCTGCTTCTGAGTCTGGCGATTGCATCGCGAGCGCGGGTGCATGGTTTTACACGAGGCGACAGGCAGTCCGGTCAAATGGTCACCGGTCATTGATGCACTGGCAGCATTGCGCCGCAGGACCACACTAATGACAGACAGCCTCAATCTTTCGACAAAGACAGGAGCCAGAGTCGCGCTCTGTAAGTTCGTCAGGCGATTGTATTGATGCTGTTCCCTGTCCTTATCCACTGCAGGCAAATGGTGTTGCGCTTTGAATGTGCCTACCTGAAAGCTCACTCACTGATGCATTTCAGTAACCGACATGGTGAATACCAGTCGGGATCTACCTGCGTTGGTGTAGGAGTGAGTAACGTCCGTTTTTGCCACGGCGGAGCTTCCGGCTGGGATGACTAATTCGGTTTCCCCGACAACACATTTCAGTGTCCCTTTCTCCACATGGAACAATTCAAGTGTGCCCTGAGGGTGTCCTTGTGACGAATAGGATTCACCTGGAAACATCTCCCAGCGCCACAACTCAATCATGTTGGGGCCTGTGGTTCCTGCTAGAAGCCGAGCAGTCCCACCCAGATCACCTGTCCAGAGAGTAGGGATCTCCTGAGCGTCGATAATATGGGCTGCAGGGGCGTCCGTCACATTGACAATGTCTGCGACAGAAAGCCCCAACGCTGCGGCGATTTTGCACAGGATGCCAATGCTCGGGTTGGCCGTGCATTTTTCGATTTCGACGACCATCCCTTTGCTCACGCCCGAGCGACGGGATAGCTCATCCAAGGTGATTTTCTGCGTCTTGCGTGCCTGTTTTAGCGTGCGCGCAACGGCCAGGCTGACAGTCTGGGCATCGGCGCCAGGCGCGGTCGATATACCGGTATTTAGGGTCATTGGTGAGAATCAGGAGAAAAATTCGAAAGGGATTCTCGACGCTTGCCCCTAGTGTCGTCAATCTGCCCGGTGGGTCCATCGGATCAGCAAGGTCGATATATTGACTTTTTTAGTCGCCAGTGACTAGCATGAAACGACATGTGGATCACTGGAGATTTTTGATGCTGTGCGTACTACCGTTGATTGACCCAGCAGTTGCAGAGCTGGCACCGGGCTTCAGGGCGCTGAGCATCGTGGTGCGGGCCGCGCCCCTTACCAACCCAGGCGTTGCTCAAGAGGCCTTGAGTCACGCTTGTCTGTCAGTGTTGTCAGGTGGGCCCGGCTGGGGAGACGCCCATCTGACAGCATGGGCAGAGACCTTTCGAAAATTCGGGGCCAAGCCGCAACGGACGCCTTGCTCGGCCGAAGCGTTGCGCAAGCGGGTGTTACGTGACGGCAGCTTGCCGAGCCTGGATCCCATTGTCGATCTCTACAATGCCATCAGTATCGAGTATGCGATTCCAGTCGGCGGAGAAAACATAGACGCCTATGTGGGCTCACCGCAGCTCGTGGTTGCAGATGGCACTGAGCCTTTTGACACCATGAAAGAGGGTGCTCCAGCCTGTGAGTATCCAGACGCCGGCGAGGTGGTATGGCGCGATGACAAGGGTGTGACATGCCGCCGTTGGAATTGGCGGCAAGGTGTCAGAACCCGACTGAGTGCTGATGCAGAACACATGTGGTTCATTCTGGAAAGCTTGCCGGCAATGCCGCTCGAAGCGTTGACTGAAGCGGGTGACAAGCTGATCGAGGGCCTGCAACTGATGATGCCGGGTGTGCAGATCGAGAGTTCGCTGATTGGTTCGGCAGTCAGTGAGTCGACAAGCGCAAGCTTGGGCTGATGACTACGACAAACCGAGGAAGCAAACCCGCGCACTGCAGGCAAACCGCAAGCCTTGAACTGGCGGACATTACTGATCAGGCAGGCCTGCCGGCGGGTGCTGATACAACGTGGAGTCTTGGGAGGCGAACGTTTCAGTCAATGCTGTCTCGCGGCGGTTATCGAGCACGGCTGGCGGTGGCAAATCTTTACTACCGTTCGTCGGGATCGAAGCACGAACAGACACTTAGAGAGTCGATCTAGTAGCCCAAAATGAAGGTTCCTATGCGATCTCTAATTCTCGATATGCCCAACGGCCCTGAGCTCGTTGATGAGCTGGATCTTGCCACTGAGCAGATGATGTCCATGCCGGTCGAACTTATCGGCAGCGCCGAGTGGCAGGCGGCCGCTTGCCGTCAGCAACAAGCCTTCAGAAAG
>JALYPE010000526.1 GCA_030856525.1 Pseudomonadota bacterium
GGCCACGAACGCACGTAAATCCGGTGCCCGAGAATGCCGGCGATTTTCTCGACAATCGCCAACCCAAGGCCCAAACCGCGATCCTGATCCGGACGCTGCACATCACCGCGCTTGAACTCCTGAAAAATCTCTTCCAGACGATTTTCCGCAATGCCCATGCCGGTGTCCCAGACCTCGATCGACAGCCGCTGATGCCGACGTCGGCAACCCAGCACCACGCGGCCGCTGTAGGTATAGCGGATGGCATTGCTCAGTAAGTTGCGCAGGATCCTCGCGAGCAACTGGATGTCACTGCGCACCAACGCTGAACACGGGATAAAATGCAGCTCCAACCCCTCGCTGCGCGCCACTTGGGTATATTCTGCGGCGAGGTTTTCCAGCAGTTCACTCAGTGCGAACGGCGCGATATCCGCTTTGATCACGCCGGCATCGAGTTTGGAAATGTCCACCAGGGTGCCGAGCAGATTTTCCACATCTTCCAGGGAATTGCTGACATTACGCACCAGAATTTCGTTAGCCACCGGCTCGCGACGTTCGAGCAAGGCGCTGGTGAACAGTCGCGCGGCGTTCAAGGGTTGCAGCAAATCGTGGCTCACTGCGGCCAGAAACTTGGTCTTCGACAGGTTAGCCTGCTCGGCATCGAGTTTGGCTTCGCGCAGGCGTGATTCGACCCGCCGACGCTCATCGATTTCGCGCAGCAACTGGTCGTTGAGGGTGGTCAGTTCCGCTGTGCGCTCGCGTACGCGCAGTTCAAGATTCTGATAGGCCTGGTGCAATGCTTCAGCGGTGCGACGGCGCTCGGTGATGTCGCGGATCAGCACGAAAATCCCCACCACTTCGCCGGTGGCCAAGCGGTTGGGCACGTAAGAGCGCAGCATGTAGCGCTCCTGATTATTGATGTTGATTTCGGCAAATTCGAACGTCACGCTCTCCCCCGCCAACGCCCGCGCAACGTAAGCTTCCAGGCGTTGGTAATGCTGCTCGCTGTGAACTTCGCGAAGGCTTTGCCCGAGCATCACGCCACGGGGCCAGCAGTACCATTCTTCATAGACTTTGTTGGTGAATTCATAGACCAGATCGGCGTTGAGGTAAGCAATCAGTGCCGGGACGTGGTCGGTGATCAGGCGAATCCAGCGCTCGCTTTCGCTCAGCGCTTCGGCGTGCTGGTAGCGTTCGGTGATGTCAGTAAACGTATTGACGAAGCCGCCGGTGGGCAACGGATGGGTGCGAATTTCCAGGACCCGGCCATCGTACAGACGCTGCTCGCATTCCTGCACCGGCCGACCGCTGGCATCGCGGCTGGCGGGGGTCAGCAATTGCAATTCGCTGTCGGCGATCACTTCGCCAAACAATCGATGTGCCGCGACGGGAGCAAGGCCACTGAGTTCCAGAAAGCGCCGGTTCCACAACTCCAGAATGCCCTCGGCGCTCACCATCGCGACGCCTTGCGACAAGTTGTCGACCGCGCGCTGAAGCAAATGCGATTTTTGCGCCACAGCTTGCTCGCGGCGCACGGTTTCACTGAGTTTGACGTCGGTGATGTCGGTGAACAAAATCACCCGGCCACCTTCTTGCGTCGGCCGTTCGCTGACTTGCAGCCAACGGCCGTCCTGCAGGCGATAGAGCAGGCTGGCATCCGCTTGCCCGCGCGGCTCTTCCGTGAACAAGCCGGTGGCGGACATCAGTCGTTTGACCTCAGCCAGGCGCATGCCAGCGTTGATCCGCACCCGGCTGTTGTTCCAGAACGCCTTGAAGCGGCTATTGAACAGAACAATGCGCTGTTCGGCATCAAACAGCACAAACGCATCGGAAATGCTTTCAATCGCATCGATCAAATGTTGATGCGCCGTCTCCGCACGCAAGCGTGCCTCGCGGAGCAAATGATTGCCCGACTTGAGTTCGGCCATCGCTTGATTCAACGCATCGGTGCGCTCACGCACCTGCTCCGCCAGCACCACCGAATGCTGGAACGCCGCGTAAGGGTCATTTCCACGCGTGACGCCGGACTCTATACGTTCGATCAGCGCTCCGTTGATGCGCTGCAGTTTATGATTTTCCCGTTGCAGGTCGGCGATTTGCGCCTGCAGCTCAGCGGTGCCCTGGGGCACGGCCTCGGGCAATGGCAACCCCGGTGAACGTCTGGTTGATATGCATACCATTGAACTGTTCTCCGTAGCTGTTGAACCCTATTACCCGCTGATCACGCAGATACCCGCCAATCTCTTCCAGACTGTCGCCGCCCTCCAGTTCCAGGCGCCGCAGAAAACAGTCGCAACCTATGGTCAGCAGCAGTTCGCCGAGGCGTTCGTGCAAGCCGTCGAACAAGGTTTGCAGATTGGGCAGCATGGGGCCCGGCGTCATGACGGTCAGGACAATGCCGTTTTCGACGGCGCAATAAAAAGTCAGGCTCAGGTCTGGATGAACCTGCTGGATGGCCCGCACGTAGTACTGATCGTTGATGCGCACCGCCAACGGGTGCGCGGCAAAAATCCGGTGATCGAGCTCGGCCACGGGCACGCCGATGTGCCGGGCATACTCCTCCGCGGCGGGTTCAGCGTTGAGTTCGAACACCCGGCGCGAGGCGCTGTCGGCGCCGGTCACCACCAGTTTTTCCGCTCGGGGCAGGATGTGATGCGTGGTGAACACTTGAAAATCCAGCCAGGTGTTGACCAGCACCACCACCGCGGCGCCGCTGTGAAATTGACCGTCGAAATAGACGTGGGTGTGGGTCAGGTAGTTATCGTCGCCGGCCGAACCACCGAAGTGCGGAATGTCCCCCAACGCCGCGCTCAAAGCAGCAAGGACCATTTCTTCCCGGCTGGACAGACCATCGAGCAGCGTCAGGGCAAAACTGTTGCCTTTGATGGGCGCCAAGGTGTTGCTGCGGCAACCACTGACCAGGCGTTCGACCATTTGCTGGGCGTCGATCAGGCTGAAGCGCTCCATTTCGTCGATCAGTTCAGCGTCGATGGAAAAATGCCGATGGTCGAATCCCACCGCCGTCACGCAGTTGCGGCCGTACCCCAGCGGGGTAATTTCACCGGCGCTGGTGCAACCGACCAGACGGATACCGCCGAAACTTTGCTGCAATGCCTGGCCCAGTGCCTGCAAATCGTACTCGGCAGAACAGAAGAACAGCACGAAGCCCAGATGCGGATGCAGTAAATGCCGCGCCAGCTCCTGGGCTACCTGCTGGGGGTGGGTCGCCTGGGACATGGCGCTGACCACACCATCGCTCTGAACCTGCTGCATCGTCGCCTCCCGCAGGTGCGCATGTATGAGGTTGGAGTGTACGAAGGCGGCGGGCGACTACGTATGCTACTTGGGTAGCAGGTAGCCGGTTCGATGGGATGAGTACAAGTG
>JALYPE010000506.1 GCA_030856525.1 Pseudomonadota bacterium
CCTTGCAAACCGCACTGCATGCGCCAGGCCATTGCGTGGCGGCGGCATTTCTGCACGGTCGAGAGAGCGTCATCCCGCAGATGTTCCAGCGGATTCTCGACGACTGGGGCATCGGGCTCGAGCAGGCGCCGACCTTCCGTTATTACTTGCAGCGGCATATCGAAGTCGACTCCGAAGACCACGGCCCGGCGGCGGAAAGACTGCTCGCGGGCTTGGTCGGTGGTGACCCGCAACGCGAAAAAGACGTTTACGCCAGCGCCCTTGCAGCCGTGGAGAGCCGGCTCGCGCTGTGGGACGGTTTGCGCCTGAGCATGAGCGAGCCGACTACGCAGGTGGTCGCATGAACGCTGCCGATTACCAATCCTTTGCCGAGGCCTGGGAAAGCCGCGCCACTATCCGCACCCGCCCGCGCCGCATCCTGGAGAACGACGAGAAACTGATTTATCCGTTGAGCCGTCAACCGCTGGTGCTGAGCGATACCTTTTTGCGCGAATGTCCCGAGCAACGGGATTTCGCTTTGGTACAGACGCTCTACAAATTTATCAACGACGTGGTGATTTTCGAAACCGAAATCGTCGACAAGACCGCTCGCAACATCGCCAAGAACCGTTTCCCGGTCGCCTTCCCGTTCGCCTGTCGTTACGACGCGATGACCGTGGTGGTGGACGAGGATTACCACGCGCTGGTGGCCATGGACTTCATGCAACAAACCGTCGCCATGACCGGCATCGCACCGATTGAACTGCCGGATGAAATCGAGCTGAGCCGGGCAATTCCAGCCGCCGTCGCCCTCGCCCCCGAGCACTTGCGCGGTGTCATCGAGTTGATTTGCGTGGCCATCGCCGAGAACACCGTGACCGGCGATGTGGCGGCATTCGCCAAGGACGACACGGTCAAGCAGTCCATCAAGGGATTGATGGCCGATCACTTGCTCGACGAGGGCCGGCACTCGGGATTCTGGTCGCGTCTGGTGCGTATCTATTGGCACACCGCAAACGAAAATGACCGTCAGTGCATCGCGCAGATTCTGCCGGTGTTCATCGGCCAGTACCTGACCCACGACATTCAGAAGTCTTTCGACCTGCGCCTGATCGCATCGCTGCAGATCAGTGGTACCGCGCGCAGCGCACTCAACAGCGAAGTGTCGGCAATGGCCTTCCCGATCAGCCGACATCATCCCCTGGTCGTCAACATTGTGCGTTTTTTCCGCAGCAGTTCGTTGCTGGATTCGCCGTGCATTCAATCCGCCTTGAGCGACTACCTGGTTTAACGAGGAGCACAGCATGAAACGTCTCGACATTTTGCTCAGCGGTCGCAGCCAGGCGTTGAACGACCTGGCGCTGGAGCTCGAACATCAAGGGCATGCGGTCACGTTGTTGTCGACCCTCGACGCGCAGCCGTCAGGCCGTGTTGACCTGTGGATCGACGATACGAGCCTGCCGCTGCAGGACTACGGCAATACAGCGCGGCTGACAATATGCCTGGGGTTGAGCGCGCCCGGAACATCCGGATTGCCGTCGCTGGACCTGCTGTGTCTGTACGGTTCAGCAGTAATCTGCCGTGTGCCGATTGCAGACGAACTGTCAGGCAACGGTCAGGCGCTGCGTCAGCGGGCGGTCGTCGAACTGATAGATCAGGCGGCATTGCTAGTCAGTCGTTTCTCGCGGGACACGGAGTATTTGCTACAGGCCAAGCCTTTAGCGCCGTTCGATTACGAAAGGGTGGAAGGTCTGCTATTTCTCCAATCCCTGGCGTTCGTCCATCGCTTCAATGCGACAACAGACTCCGGGCTGCTGCAACTCGCTCAAATACCAATGATTGAGCGGCTCGAACAGCGCTTCATCGAGTCCGCCGACAGACCCGCGCTGCAGATCGCAGGCACCTGCCTGACCTATCGCCAATTGCACGCTCACAGCCGCGCGATTCAGCAGCGGTTGCGGACGGTTTCAAGGCAGCACGAAGGGCCAGTGGTGATAGGCATGTGTTTGCCAAAATGCAGCGCCTTGTACGCGGGAGTTCTGGCCATTCTTGGCATCGGCGCTATCTACCTGCCGCTGGAACCTGACCATCCCTTGGAACGTCAGCGTTTCATTTTGGCGGATGCCAAGGCGGTGCTGTTGCTGCACGACGGCAAACACCCGCTCGCGACCGAGATACCCGGTCTGGACATCACGGCAATTGACGCTGAAAGCCTTGCAGCCGATCAACCACTGATGCCCCAGCGCCCTGCACTGGAAGCACCGTGCATGGCGCTCTATACCTCGGGCACCACGGGCGTTCCGAAGGGCGTGTTGCTCAGTCAGGCCAACCTTGCGCACTTCACCGCGTGGTACGCCGCCTATGTGCAGCTGGACGAGCACAGCCGTGTGTTGCAGTTCTCGTCGCTGGGTTTCGATTCGTCGCTGATTGATATCTTTCCGACACTGATGCAAGGCGCCGAGTTGATCGTGCCCAACGACGATCAAAAGCGTGACCCGCTGCAACTGGTCGAATTGATCCGCCAGCGGACATTGAGCCACGCCTTTCTGCCACCTGCGTTGTTGAGCATTCTGCCGCTTGATCAACTGCAGGGGCTGGATCACGTCATGACGGGTGGTGATGTCTGCGAGCCTTTTGTAATCGAGCAACTGACCCGTGAGGGCAAGCTCTACAACCTTTACGGCCCAACCGAAGCCACTGTGTTGATCACCGCACGACAACTGCGCCACGGTGACAATAACCGCACGCTCGGAGCACCGATCGCCAATAGCCAGGTATTCATTCTCGATGAAGATTTGCATCCGGTCGCGGAGCAAATCGTCGGCGAGGTGTTCATCGTCGGGCCGGGCGTATGCCTGGGTTATCTGAACAATTCGCCGCTGACGACTGAACGGTATGTGAATCTGAACCTGCCGGATGGCCAGTGTTTGCGGGCCTATCGCACCGGCGATATGGCGAAGTGGACAGCAGACGGCATCGAGCTGTGCGGGCGCTTGGACAATCAGGTAAAGATCCGTGGCTTTCGGGTCGAGCCGGAAGAAATAGAACGTTGCCTGCGTGATGGTCAGCGCTATCGGCAAGTGGCGGTTGTGATCGACCACAAACGGCGGATCCTCGCATTTTTGGCACAACCCCAAGGCGATCAACCAAGTGCGGCGCTCGAAGCATTGAAGACGCACGCGAAGCAATTTCTGCCCGACTACATGCAGCCCACGGCGTGGACGGAACTGGCAAGCATGCCTTTTGCCAGCAACGGCAAGGTGGATCGCAAGGTGCTGCTGGAGTTGCCCGTCTGCATCGTCGAGAACCCGCACCGGCGCCTGCCGGCCAATGCCGATGAAGCGCTGTTGGTCGACATCTGGGGCGAGTTGCTGGAATTGCCAGCCAGTGAGATTTCTACCGACGAAAGCTTTTTCAATCTGGGCGGACATTCGATTTTGCTGTCGCGAATGTTGTTGCGTCTGCGGGAAGAGTTCGGTCGCAGCATCTCGATTAACCGCTTCATCGAACAGCCGACCATCGCCAAGCTGGCGACACTGGTCCGTGGTTCGGGCACGGAGGAGGTGCTGAGCCAACAGGCTCTGGCGGATGCCGGCCGTGAACTCGATGTGCGGGCTCTCCCGGTGAATCGGATGGGCGATGTGCACAAGGTCATCGTCACTGGCGCCAATAGCTTCGTCGGCGTGCACATCGTCGAAGCGCTGCTGGAGTGGGGGGCGAGCGAAGTCGCTTGTCTGGTACGTGAAGGCGCGGGCCAATCGGCGGCTGAGCGATTTACGCAGGCATTGCAGGAAAATCGCCTGGAGCATCTGGATATGAGCCGGGTGCGAGTCTATGCGGCGGACATTACGCGGCCCTTGCTGGGTCTTTCGGCAGACGATTATGCGCGTCTTGACCAGGAATATGGTGCGCTGGTGCACAACGCCGCGAATGTCAATCACGTGCTCGATTACGAATCGCTGGCAAACGACAATGTCGAGCCAATATTTGAATGTCTGCGACTGTGCGAAGGACGCAGCAAAAAGATCTTCAACTTCGTCTCAACTTTGTCAGCCTCAAGCACGATCGGCAGCGATGGCCGGGTGCTCGAATTACCCGCCGCGCTGACTCCCCCGATCTACATCAAGAACGGTTACAACCTCTCGAAGTGGGTTGCCGAACGTATTCTTGAACGCGCGCGTCTGCGGGGTGTTCGGGTCAATCTTTACCGCCCCGGTAACATCAGTTTCAACAGTGTGAGTGGAGTCTGCCAACCGCACAAAAATCGTCTGATGCTGATGCTCAAGGGTTCTATCCAATTGGGACAGGTGCCGGACTTCGCACTCAACTTCGACCTGATGCCGGTGGACTTTCTCGCCCGTTTCATCGCCTTCCATGCAAGCCGCTATCAGCCTGAACAAGCGGTGTTCAACCTGCACAACCCCGAACCTTTGAGCTGGGACGCTTATGTGGCTTCTTTCCGTGAAAGCGGTCGGGAGTTTTTCATGGTCAGCGTGGCCGACTGGCAACAGCAGCTGGGCCGGGTCGACAGTAGCAATGCGCTGTTTGGCGTGCTCGGTTTTTACCTCAACGGCTTTGAAGAAGACATCGGCGACATCTCATTGATTGGCCATGCCAACGCCCACGCTGGCGTGCGGCAGATGGGCGCGTGTTACCCGCATAAATCCGCGGCGCTGCTACGGCGTGGCTGCGACTACCTGAAAGAAATCAACTTCATCTGAATCACACAAGCGGAGCAACACCATGAAAAATCTGCAACCCGACACCCTCGTCAAAAATCCACAAGGCTGCCACGTTGTGTCATCTGTAGAGGTATCTGCTGAAGCTGCGAAGGTCTGGGCAATAGTCGGCAACTTTGCCGGCTTCGACGCTTTTATTCCGGCGCTCTCGCACATTGAGATGACGGGCGAAGGAGTGTCTTCCCTGCGCAAGAAGTTTTTCAGGGACGGTAATCTGGTGGTCGAGCAATTGAACATGCGCGACGACGATGCACTGAGCATGACGTGGACAACAATCTACAACACCTTGGGCGTCGCCAATCTGTGGGCAGCCATGAGTGTCGAGGCTTTGAGTACAGACACATCACGCGCAACCTGGACGATCATCGCCGAACCGGCGCAAGGTGGTGAAGCGGAGCTGCCGGCGTTCAAGGCATTCGTGCAGGGGTTTGCAGACGATGCAATGGGGAATGTATTAAAGATGTTTGCTTGAAGCTTGCTTTGACCGGAGCCTGATCCACTGCTTTCGCGGGCAAGACTACCCATAATCAGCCCAAAACGACAAAACCCCTGTCTGCGTTAGCAGACAGGGGTTCTGGGTATTCAATCTTGACGATGACCTACTCTCACATGGGGAAACCCCACACTACCATCGGCGATGCATCGTTTCACTGCTGAGTTCGGGATGGGATCAGGTGGTTCCAATGCTCTATGGTCGTCAAGAAATTCTGT